>JBEPUU010000016.1:0-12890 GCA_041691355.1 bacterium
TCGGAGCTTACGCCCCGTCCCCTCACGTCCCTGTCTGGACTTTCCTGTCGCAAGCGACTAGTGGTCCTTCTTCCTAGGATATAAGTAGTATAACCTATAGCAAAGTAAAAGGCAATTGTGGTGGGCTTAGGTGACCAGTTGTTTGATATATGGTATTTTTTGTAATAGGAAAATAATAATAAAAGAAAGAATAAAAAAGATAAAACCATTACTAAAAAAATCTATATCATGCGAAAAATGCACAAGTGAAGTTGTAGGAAGAAGTGTGGGCAAGGGAGCACGATTCAAAAAAAGATAATGAACAAAGTAAATACCAAGTGTTGCATTACTAATTACCGATATTATTTTTTTCGTAGGTGGGTTAAATCTTTGCTGATAAAAATCTTCAAGTAGATATATAAATGAAAAAAGAGAAACTGAAACAATGAGAAGACCAGGATCAATAAAATCAGAACCTGTACTAAGGTAGAGCCTTCTAATCCCAAGGCCTACTATAAAGAGTACGCCTGTAAGAAGTAAGTATTTTTTTTGTCTTTTCATTTTACTTATGAGAAAGCCAATGAGAAAGTATCCGATAAAATTGATTACAAGTCTCACGATGCCATTATCAACGTGCAAGGGAAATGCTTGAGTATCTCGTACATACGGTAATACACAAACGGTTATGAACCACAGAAGAACAATCAGGAAAATATCTCTGAGTTTTGCCGCATGAACAAAAATTCGAAGAGCGGGTGTTATACAATACAAAGCACATACAAGAACGATAAACCAAAAAAAAGGAACAAAAATTAAATGAAATGTATATACGATGGAACTCAGATTACTCGAACCTTGAAAATATAAGGAAATAGCTGTAAAAATACAGCTCCATGTAATCCATGGAATAACTACATGACTAACTCGCTTACGAAAAAATGTAGCGTAGGATTCTTGTTTGCTAATAAGAAGTGATCCACTTAGCATAACAAGAAGTGGAACACATGTGTCTGCAAGCGTTACTCCTATGAAGAAAATATAATTGGTATGTGAGGCGTTAGGGAGTTGAAGTACATGTAAAACGAGTATATTGTAGATTGCAAATATCCTTACCAAATCAGCCCAAACCAAGCGTTTACTCATCTCTTATACTATAGTGAAATGCTATCTATAAATGCAAGAGTTAGTGAGGTAGTGCATTGCCGGGATTTTGTGCTTCAGGGGGAGTATATACGCGGATGGAGATACATTTGACTCCGAGATTTTCGTTACCGTCATGTGCTACAAATTCAATGTTGTATGCGCCATCAGTCAATCCTATATTCTTTACATTCCATACAAGCTCGAGTGTGTAATCGTTTTTTTGTAATGAAATTGGTGGTAGGACATCTGAGTTAAACGAAGTCTGAAGAACTCCATTGTTGTAATTTCCTTTAGCAAAATCCGGGAAATAAGCTTTGCCATTATTTTCAACTGTTGCTGGGAAAACATATAATTGCGGTTCCAATAAATAATTGTCAGGAGCCTTGGCAGTAAGATCACCTTTGGTTTTTATAGCGCCTGAGCTTTTGGTGACTACTTCGTTTGGTGATATGTAGGGCGATTTGCTATCACTTACCCACAAACTTATTTGTCCATCAGAGCTTACTGCTGTTGCTTGACTAGGTGAAAATGAGATAAGTGCGTTGGGATTTTTATTTGCTCCACCTTTTGAACACATATTTGTAACTGGTGGTGTAATAGTTGCTCCTCCGAAATTATATAGTTGTAATACAGTACGTGACTGATTAGTATTTGGTTTGCTTGCTGCTACTTCTGGACCAATGAGAGTTGGCGTTTGGCTTGGAGTTGGACCCGACATGATATACGCAAAACCTGAGATCACGATAATTATAAAAATAATGTATAATGCGCCGGCATTCACTCCCATATATCTAATAGTGGCTTACTTTGCCTTTTTTTTCAAGTAGGGTACGCCTAAATTTAGGCTCTATCTGCTTGACAGAGCATTTGATATTCACACTTTTTGCAAAGGATACTGTGACTACATGCAAAATCGCTTGTTTGTATCTCACTCACGATTGAGAGAATATCCGCTTTTGCTTTTTCCAAGTCTTCTTTAGTTCGTGTTGTGGAGATTTTTTTATCATCTTCCAGATAATATAATGTTAGTTTGATATCAGATGGATCTTTTCCCAAAACTCCATCATTAATTTCTGTTGCGGCGAGTGCATAGAATGATAATTGTAGATCTTCGCGAACTTTCTTTTCTGTCGGTACATTTTTGCCGGTTTTATAGTCAATAATTTCAATTTTCCCGTCAGGTAACCTATCAATTCGGTCAATTCTTCCACCAACCTTGAGTTTATCCAACCAAAAGTTAAATGGTAATTCAATTGCCAATGTGTCCGGTGGATTTTCTAGTGTTTCTTTAGCAATTCTCTCAAGCATCGTCTCTGCTTGCTGATATGTTTGTCGTTCATGCAATTTGCTTGCGAAGCCTTGAATAATCCAGTTTTGTTCCAAAAGCTTCTGCATTGTTTCAGATTCTACCGACCGCTTTTGTTGTAGCATAAGAAAAAAATCACGAAGCGTACCATGAACGCTTATTCCATAACTTAACGCTGCTGCCGGAGGAGACGGAAGATTGAGAATATATCTGAGTTTGTAATGTAATGGGCACGTCCGAAATGTTTGGAGTTGAGAATAGGAAATATAGGTTAAAGGGGCTGGTAACTGGGAACTAGATTCGTTTGTTTTATTTGGTTCGACAGGATTGATATTGCTGTTTAACACTTCTAACAACGAAAGTTGTTGCCCTGGTGGTTCGGCTGTTTGTTTTGTTATCTGTGCTTGAATTCTCGCTACTCCAAGTGTTTCAGTGACAAATGGCGAAATCTTTCGCTCTCTCTTGCCTTCATTATAAAAGCGGGATGCAGTCAAGAAAAGTTTGTCTTTCGCACGAGTGATAGCGACATAAAACAATCGTCGTTCTTCCTGCAATCCTTCTTCGCCTTCGGGGAGGGTCTCTCGTATAAGATCTGTCGGGACAGGAATTTGTTCTTTTCTATCTCGACTCGGGAAACGTTGCGAGACGAGATTTACAACAAAAACAACGGGGAATTCAAGTCCTTTACTTGAATGAATCGTGAGAATGTTAACTGCATTGTTGCGTGTCCAATCAACTTCTGCAGCTTGTGGACTTTCACCAAGTTCCATTGCAAGATCAAGCCAATCAACTACGGCAAATACTGATGCGTCTGTGTGATTGGCGGTAAAGCTTTGAAGCTTCTCAAAAAATTTCGCTATATTTTGTGCTTCTTTTTCGGTTTTTGCGGTTCCTGGATCAAGATAGTATCCCAGAAGTCCTGAATCTTCAAAAAAATAATAAAGAATTTGTCCTGCGTCTTCTCGTGGAACTTTTTCAAGATGCTTTTTGATCATCTCAGTGATGCGCGTTATTTTTTCTTTACCCTCTTGAGTCACAGAAGATTTTTCAACCTGTTCCATTGATTCAAATAAAGAGAAATTGCTTTGTTTGGCAAAGTTAAGAATTGATGCGACATCACGTGCTGTGATGGAAAAACTCGGCATGGTGATAATACGGTAGAGTGAGGACATGTCATCAAAATTGGTTAGAACATGTAGGTATGCGATAAGATCTTTGATTTCGGTCTGTTGAAAAAGATGACCGGGTCCAAGAAATTGATAAGGAATGTGAAATCTTTCAAGAGCTCGTTGAAATGGAGTTGAATGATCATTGGCGCGAACCAAAATCGCATAGTCATTGTATGATCGTCGAGTTTTTCTAATATCTTCTTGGATTGCTTTTGCGACCATTTCTGCTTCATCTTCTCCGCGATTGGCGTATAAAAATTCAGTTTCATCACCTTTGATCTCTCTCATTGCCGTTAGTTTTTTATCAATTTTTTCTCTTACTTCAAGACGATCCGGATTGTTATTTTGTATTAATTGATATGCGCCGTCAAGAACGGTTTGAGTAGATCTATAATTTTTGGTGAGTGCTATAATTTTTGCTTTTGGAAAATGATTTCGAAATTGCATCATATTGGCAATCGCGGCTCCTCGCCAACGATAAATACTTTGGTCATCATCGCCAACGACAGTAATATTTTGTCTTTCTCCCGCAAGAAGAATTGCCATTTCATTTTGTGCGAAGTTGGTATCCTGAAATTCATCCACAAAAACGTATTGGAATTGTTTTTGATATTGTTTAAGAACAGATGGACGATCACGAAAAACTTTGAGCGTATTACTGATGAGATCTGAGTAATCCATAACGCCTTCTTTTGCCTTTAACTGTTCATACGTCTCAAATCCGTGTGCAAGTTCTTTTGTTTTTTTCATTTCGTCCGCATCGCCTTGAAATTTCTCTGCAAAATTTTTATATTGTTCTGGAGTTATGTCATCGTCTTTGAGCCTACTAAAGTGTGTAAGCATGCCTTGCAAAAATTTCATAGGATTTCCAAGTGGACGAAAATATTCCAACTGAAATCCAAATAAATGTTTTCTCAGAAAAAGAAGAGACTCTGCTTCCGTGAGTAAATCAAACCGTGGATTGAGTCCAATATTAATCGCTTCTTGTCTCAGTATTCGATCACAGAATGCATGAAATGTCTCGATCCACAGAGTTGTGTATCCATATGGTAGAATTTCGTCAATACGTGTCTCCATTTCTTGTGCGGCTTTTTCGGTGAAGGTAAGAGCGAGGATATTGGATGGTGGGATTTTTTTATCAAGGATGATGTGCTCAATTCGTTTGGTCACTACTGTTGTTTTTCCAGTTCCTGCACCGGCAATAATTAAAAGGGGCCCAGAACCGTGCGTGACGGCTTGACGTTGTTCTTCATTAAGTGAATTGATCCCGGGCATGGAGGTATTGTAGCATATATATATTACATAATGAGGTATGTCAGTGGACGTTATAAATCCAATTTTTTCTGGTCTTCTTTTTCAACAGCGCTGCCAAGTTGTTTGATTGTTGAGAGTTTTTGGCCAAGACCTGAAAATCCTTTGTTAACATTTACATATTGATTGGATGCGTTTCCAAGATGTTTACCCAATACATCAAGTGAATCGTTTACTTTTTCATAATCGATTTGAAGGCCACGCAATAATTTGATAACTTCTTTTGATTGTTCTTCAATTTTTCTCCCTTCATTCGATAAGAGAATTGCCTGCAGATGGGCATAGAGAGTTGTGGGCGAGACGATATACACACGTTGCTTTCTCGCGTATTCAACAAGATCTTCCATGAGAACTATTTCATAAAAAACAGATTCTGAAGGAACATACATAAGGGCAAAATCCATCGTTCCCTCGTTTGGCAAAATATACTTTCTAGCGATTGCATCAATATGTTTTTTGATATCTCGTTCAAACTCTTTTCTAAGAACTTTTATCTCATCTTCTGTTTTGGCTTTTGATAATTTTTGAAAATTCTCCATTGGAAATTTCGCATCTATTGGGAGAATTCCGGCATCTGTTTGGATCGCCGCATCAACTTTCTCACCGGACGCAAATGCGTACTGCAAATGAAAACTTTTCTTTGGGAAAATTTGCGTGATTAGATCTTTGAGGACTTGTTCACCGATATTACCTCGTAATTTTGGACTCTTTAGAAAGTCCTGCAATTCTTTCATGCTGCGACCGATTTCACTCATTTGACCGACTTCTTTCCCGACATCTCGTATGACCTCTGCTGCTTTATCAAGTCGGTCATTGAGCTGTTTGGAATTCTCCTGAAGCGTTCGTACCATTGTTGTTGAATTTGATTGCATTGATTGATTGAGAGTTCTATTGGTTGTATCAATTGATTGTTGCATTGTTTTTAGCCATTCCTGGAGCACTTGGTCGGATTGTGGTTTTTTGAGTTCTGAGATTTTTTTATTGAATTGCCAATATGAAAAAAAGAAGCCGGCAAGGAGGAGAATAATGATTAGTAAGGCAGTGGTATCCATGTTTAGTTGTAGGAAGAGTATATCACGAAGCGATTTGTTTTATGCCTAGATTTTGGTGCTGTTTTTTGAAGTCATCAAAATACTGCTCGAGTCCCGGCGTAAGTTCAGATAGTTGTACAAGTTTTCCTTCATGTAACACCCATGGATTCACAAATCGAGGTTTATTTGCTCCGTAGAATTCGGCTTCTTCTTTTGATGCATATTCAAATTTGGTTGTTGGTTTCAATCGTTTTAATAATGTATCTATCTCATGATCGTTTGCATCAACAAGTTTTTGCATGAGCACATCATCAGTATCAAAAAAAATCTTCTTTTATAACATAGTTTTTATTTAGCGCGATTTTTATTGCATTTGAAAGTACAAAAGCTGACCCATGAGATGCAGGATCAAGCCAGAAAAGTCGTGAACAATTCATAAACATAATAGCGAACAAATTTGCAATGCTCACATTAGTGAAATAAAATCGTTCATTTTTTTCGTAAATTGATGAAAGGAAAAGATCAATTGTTTGTTGGGGAAGAAGATTGCCTGTAAATCCATCACGCATAAAATAATCCCACCTATCAACAGAAATATCAGGTAGATTGTTATTTAATAAATAAAAATCTTCTCTGTTAAGTATTTTTTCAAGAGAAACACTATACTTTTTGAGAATTTCTGGGATTTCGGATTTGATGATTATTTCTTTTATAAAGTGATCATGGTCTTCATGCTTTTTATCTCCGACTACAAAATCGATGACATGTGAAAAAGCTGTATGAGGAAGATCATGGAGAAGAGAAGCGATTTGTTCTTCTATGGGTCTATCAAATTTTACCGAGAGATACCATGCCCCTATGCAGTGTTCATATCGAGTCACATTTCTAAAAGGCTGGAGAAAATGCGATGCGCCATCCTGGCTTATATGTTTAAGTCGTTGAAACGGTTTGGAATTGATGAGATCAATTATCAGAGGATTTTCAATAGAAATGTCTCCATAAATTCGATCAGTGACTGTCATAAAAGTTATTATATCAAAGCTTAGAGGCGCATGCCTTCATAGGCGTAGTAGCTTTCGTATTGTTCGATGCAGACATAAGGCGTGTTATCTCGCATATTGGCAGCGTGTTCTGGAGAGTTCTTCCAGAGTGTTACGACTTCTTGGTAATTTGGTGCTTGTGCTATATTTTCAGTTGCATGCGACCATGATGAATATGGAATTGTGTGATTGGCAACGCGGTCGTTAAAGCCATTATGATTGAACCCACTTGCTATTTCTTGCGCCCGGGTTGCAGCAAACGCACACGTCTGAGCACTTGATTGAACAGGCGAAAGCCCTAGTGAAGCACGATATTGATTAACGCCGTTTAGTAAATATACTGAGATATCAGATAGTGTTGGGCTTTTAACAGGTGGTTGGGTAATTTGTTGTGGTAGAGGTGTTGGAGTAGCAGTAGCTTGTATAGTTGGTTTTGAAGTATTGGTACCGAGTACGCTTTTATTATTTGTATCAATTTTTGTATAGGCGAGAAGATAATTTTTCAGAAAAGAAAAAAAGGAGGAGTCGTTTTGTTGTTGCGCGGCATATGAGTTGTGAGGTGAAAGAGTGATAAATATGATGATCAAGAATAGGAGTGAGGATACTCGTCGTACCATAATTTAATCCAGTATACATGATTTGGTTGATAACACGCAATAAAGCAAATCGATGTTTAGCTGTATGTAGAATAGACGGGGATATTTCTAGGAAATACAACTCTACTTGCCTGTTCTTTTAGTTCTTCCAATGTAGTATCCATCGCAATTAAATGTCCACCTTCATCTTGAAAATTTCTTTGTAAAGAAGATGTTTGTGATATGAGTTCTGGTGTAGTTATAATGATATATCCAAAATACGTATCAGGTCCATACAGTTGCTGTAGAGGAGTGAAGAGTTCTATTATACGCTTATCTCTCATGGCATCATTAAATGAATCAGTCCCATCTCTTTTTGAAGTTTTTGCTTTAACTTCAATTACTGTTGGAATACTATCTACTTCAATGAGACCATCATATTCTGCAACCTCATCATGCGTTTTATTAGATACTGCATATAATCCTCCACGTGTTTTTTTAAAGTTATATTTATTCGTTCTTTCACCGTCTAAATTAACTACCTTTATGACATCTCTCAAAGAATCTGATTCCGCAAATGTGTCAAGCATTTCACTAACATATAGCTCTGCAAGGGGTCCATGGAGAGATATAGCCTGTCTTGAAACAGGGAGTTCTGCAATTCTTGTCGTAAGATACTCCCAATCAGGTGGGGTTTGCTGAATTTTTTGTAATAGTGTATCCATGGTTGGATTGGTCGCCAAAATTATCTCGTTTATTCTTTTTTCTTTTCTTCTGCGTTTTCTTCTTGAGCGAGTGTTCTCATCTCGTTCTGTTGTAAAAATCGTTTGAGCGTCTGTTGCTTTTGTCAATGGCAACGGTATTATTTCAGCAGCTCCATTACTATAAGATTTGCCTGTATCAGATGTAGTAAGACCAGTTGCACGACGTTTTTGGAGTAAGGAGGCAAAATCTTTAGGACTATCTCTACGTTCGGGGGGAACAATAGAAGTGGTTCGGTGTTGTACCAAACCACCACGAAGATTACGATCACTAGTATTAGATCCGCCATAGACCTCTGATAACACCATGCCAGCGATATTGTACTGCTCAGTAAGGAATTTTACAATTGGCAATTTTGTTATTCAAAGTACAGTTCGGGGTCTGCAGTGATATCTTTCCATGGGATTGGATTGAAATTAAAATATGCGGCTGAGGCGATCATTGCGGCATTGTCAGTACATAAACTTTTCAGGGGTGCGAAAAATTTAGTTCTTAGTTCGGGATTATGAGTTATGTGCTTGTTAAACGTATCTCTGAGAGTTTGATTTGCGGCGACTCCACCTGAGAGAAGAAGGGATTCTGCTCTGTGTTCTTGGGCTGCTCGTAGTGTTTTTTTGACGAGCACTTCAATGATTGCGTCCTGAGCTGCTCTTGCAATATCACAAATTGTTTGTTGATCAAGCTCACCAAGACTTTTTACCTCTCTTAGGACCGCTGCTTTGAGTCCCGAAAAGGAAAATTCATAGGTATATTCATGAATAAGAGGGCGTGGAAAAAGGAATCTCTTAGGATTTCCTTTTTTTGCTAAGTTTTCAATTTCGGGTCCCGCAGGATAGGCGAGGCCAAGCATCCTGCCAATTTTATCAAATGCTTCGCCTGCTGCATCGTCCCGTGTTCCGCCGAGAAGGTTAAAATCTCCATGTTTTTTCATAAGTACCAGGTCGGTGTGTCCGCCTGAGACGACAAGAGCAAGAAGAGGGAAGGTAGGTATCAGGGAATAGGGATTAGGGACTAGGTTTGAGTTTTCAGTTATGAAGTTGGCATAGATGTGGCCTACCATGTGATTTATTGGGATAATGGGTTTGTTTAAAACATAGGAGAGAGTCTTTGCTGTTTCAACTCCCACAAGAAGAGAGCCTATAAGTCCTGGACCGTATGTTACAGAAATTGCATCGATCTCGCCTAAATCGCATTTTGCTATTGCGAGTGTTTCTTTAAGAACGGGAAGCATATATTTTACTTGTTCTCTTGCAGCTTGCTCAGGGATGATTCCTCCTGTCTTAGCATGAAGTGCAAGGGAAGTTGCGAGGATGTTTGCCCTCAAAATTACGTGGTCTTTTTCTCCTTCAACAAGAGCAACAGCAGTTTCATCGCAGCTTGTTTCAATTCCTAAAATCTTCATAAAGCAATTATACTCGACTTGTTGAGTTTTGAAAGGGCATACCTTCTCCTTGAGGTTTAAATGTTAATTTGCGATGGTTACTTTGACAGTGTCTCCATTTTTGAAACCATCTGCTTTCGCAGTTCCGGCATTGAGTTCCAATACTTGATTTGCTTGAGAACTGGGCGTGTAGGTGGGAAGCTTGGAATTTGCATTTTTGGGAGCAGGTACATTTTGGAAAATAGAGACGATTTTATTATTGTTAATAAAAATTATATCGAGGTTAAATTTCATATCTTTCATCCAAAAAGGATAACGATTAGCAGTCTGGAAAATAAAAAGCATGCCCTGATTTTTAGGGAGAGATGCTCTTCCTGATAAGCCTTGCTGCTGCTGAGCTGAAGTTGTTTCGAGTTCAACAGAAAAATCGTGTTTATCAATTGTTACTTTTGACTTGGGTGCAGGATTTTTATTGATTTGGAACACAATAATGCCACTAAAAATAAGAAGAATAATGATAAAGCCAATAATAATTTTATTAAGACTCATAGTGACCTCTATTATAACTCGTCAAGTAGGTGTATCAATGTAGTTGTCGATTTGCCAGTTATTGGTGTCGTGACATCCATAACGTTTGCGCCGACTAGCCCTGCTTGGCGCTCTTTATGATGTCTATTGATATCTCCGCTTGTTGTTGCGATTATAGCAGGTTTTAGCGCAATTACCAGATCATCATAGGCTTTATCATTCATTTCCGGCTTAAGCAATATAACATAATCCACTATACTCAGAGCCGAAAGAATTCTTGCACGCTCAATTTGTGAATTTATCGGCCTTTTAGGTCCTTTTGCTTTTTTAATTGATTCATCGGATTCAAGAAGTACTATCACTATGTCTGCGTGTTTTTTTGCTTCCTCAAGAAAAATGATATGTCCCATGTGAAGAATATCAAAACATCCACCCAACAGAATGATACGTTTGTTTTGTTGATGGAGTTTGGAGCTTAGTTCCTTGGTTTGTTCTATAGATATAGCTTTGTCCATTAGGTTTTTGTTCCTCGCAAATATATCGCTTTCCAGGGTTGATAATTGGAAGTAAATTTATCATAGATTGTTACTTTACCATTTTGTCTTACAGTCCTTGTGAAATACACATTTGCACCGTTTGCAGAAAAATCAACTTGTTTTATTTGCCCATTGGGTAGGGTTGGATCATCCTGATATTCAGGAGAGGGTGCAGGGGATGTGGATTCAACGACGGGTGTTGAGATGCTTACTTGACGATTATCTTTACTACCATAGAGCGCAAAGGTAAGTTGCTCTTGAGTAAGATCGAGGTTTGTTTGAATCAAAAGAGCATGTCCAGTATCGTTTTTAAATTTCAAATCAACAGTTGGTGAATAAATAGCTGCATCAATTCCTGGTCCTGCATCTTGCTCATAATATCCGACACGATAGGCATGTTGATGTCTTTCAACAATTGGCAAACCGGCATTGAGGGCGGCTCTGAACATTGTTGTTGAAACTTGGCAGACACCACCTCCGTCACCTAATACAGTTTTGCCATTTTCGATAACATAAGCCTGCTTATATCCTGAAAGTGCGGAAATATCTCCGACTGCTTGGTCAAAAGAAAATATTTCTCCGGGTTTGATAATAACGCCGTTGAGTCTACTTGCTGCCAATGAAATATTATACATTCTTTCACTATTGGATCCCTGAAAAAGCGAGCTACCTTCTGAAACTTCCTCTTTAATTCCCATATGGTTTGCCTCGTCAGTAGAATTTGCTGCATGAATTGTTTTGATCGGTAGCGCAACTGTAATGTTCTCAGGTTGCTTACTCAGCACTGAATCTTTCATCTTTTCAATAATTTTATTTTTCAGTGTTTCTTCGTCAAGTAATTTTCCATCAGAACCAAGTTGAAAAGTAACAGCTTTACCCCCTTGGAAATTGAAAAGTGGCTCGACTGGTTTTACATCAATTTGTTGCGCGAGCGGAGCAAGTAATTTGGTAAGTTTTTGTTCCGAATAATGATACGCAGGTGGGAAATCAATGGTACTAATATATGCTTGGAGTAGCAGACTCATGTTGGTCAAGCTATTTGTACTTGATCTACCAACTGTCAGAGCTTGTGTCGCAAGAAGATTTTCATCATACCCAAATCCTATTTGCTTTGCGGAGATTGTTGCTATGAGTTGGTCAGAACGTACAGTTATTGTTGTATGCTGCAGTGTTTTATTCTTATTTTCGAAATACGTTCGTACTGCTTCAGGATTTTGTCCACTGAAGTTAACGCCGCTTACAAACACGCCGTCATAGATGCGGCCCGTGTGCATTTGTTTGTAGAAAAAATAAAGGAAGCTGACAAAGAAAAATAACCCGAGGATACTCCCCAACGTGAACCAAAGGACTGTTTTACCAACGAGCTTAAATTGTTTTTTGCCCACGTGGATTTTTTTGGGTTTTAGAAACTTTTTGAATTTTTTTACAATGACGTTATAATGGGATGTGATTGCCATGTTCTGCCAATGTAATTATACTATAGAATAATACCATACTATGGATGAAAATGTTGTTTTTAACCCTCCAGCGCAAACTGATCAACCTGCCCCTCCGGCTGCAGGTGCATCGGAGGTTCCTCCTGTTGACCCTCCTGCAGAAATAACAGATCAGACAGCGGATGAACAAACAACCGAAACTCCTACGGACACAGATGGGACTGAAGAAGTTGAGGGAGAAGCTCCTCCGCCTGGAGGAGGGATTCTAGGGCTTCTTAGTGGAGGTCTTGGAAAAAAGATTCTTATAGGGATTGGCGCTATCGTTGTTATTATAATCATTATTATATTATTGCTTCCCAAAGGCCAAGCGCAGAAAGCCGTTACTCTGCAGTGGTGGGGACTTTGGGAAGATGCAAGTACGATGCAGCCACTTATTCAGAATTTCAAAAAGACCCATCCAAATATATCGATTCAATATATTAAAGAAGATCCAACTCAGTATCAACAGCAATTGACGACAAGAATTCAAAAAGGCAATGGTCCGGATATTTTTATGTACCATAATACATGGCTCTCGATGCTAAATGGTGATTTATCACCTTTGCCTTCAAGCGTTATAACCCCAGAAGATTTCAAGCAGGTTTTTTATCCTGTTATGCAAAAGGACCTTACACAAAATGGTGGATTATATGG
>JBEPUU010000017.1:0-12400 GCA_041691355.1 bacterium
AAACAGAAGACGTGGAATATCAATTCCCGTGGGGGTTTAAAGAACTCTACGGACTGGCATATAGAACCGATTTTGATTTGAAAAATCATACAGAAAAATCTGGTAAGGATTTAACATATCGAGACGCAGAGTCTGGTCGGAAATTTATTCCGCATGTCATTGAACCAACATTTGGTATGGATCGATCTGTACTTGCAGTTTTAATAGATGGGTATACAGAAGAAGAAGCAAATGGTAAAACACGAGTCGTATTAAAGATAAAACCTTCACTTGCTCCATATAAAGTGGCAGTATTTCCACTCCTCGCAAACAAACCTGAGCTTATGGATAAAGCCAAAGAGCTATATAGCATGCTCAAACAAAATATACATGGAGCAATCACTTTTGATCCACGAGGAAACATTGGTAAGAGATATTTGGCACAGGATGAGATCGGGACTCCATGGTGTGTGACTGTGGATTTCCAGACTCTTGAGGATGGTATGGTGACGGTACGTGATCGCGATACAACCCAACAAGAACGAATTAAAACTGACGATTTAGTCTCTTATTTTATGAACAAGCTGAAATCTTGACAGGGAATTTCTGTTAGGATATGCTTAAGGTATGAAGATGCTCAAGAATAAAAGTGTAGTAATTGCTCTTGTAGTTGTCGTTTTGGTTATCATTGGTGCAGGGGGTTATTTCTTTATCGTCGGTAGTTCAAATTCCAAATCCGCACAACAAATTCCGGTTGATGATAATATGGTACAGACATTGTCTCCTAGTGCAATTGGGCTCAAACTTGAAGCATCACCTGATAAGAAAAAAGTCAGATTTACCATTGCACAAGCATCAGATATCAAGGAAATTGAATATGAACTTATTTATGATGCTGATTCAACCGCAGCAGAAAAAAGTGAAGGTAGCCAGGCTCGTGTACAACGAGGAATTACAGGACAAGAAAGTGTTAGTTCGGGTGCATCAACCTATCAATCTAACTGGCTTATCCTAGGAAGTCAGTCTGCAAATATAGTCCGATATGATATGGGAGTAAAATCAGTAAGCATTACTCTTAAAATTACCAAAACAAATAGTAAAGTCTATCAAGTACAAGACAAACTCAACCTCTAGACTCCAGTAAGTATTTCTTACTATTTTCTTACATTCACAAACGCTATATACCGTATTTGTTTCCTTTGCGACACACTAGACTATGTCCTCAACCTGTTGACTTCTCCGTATAGAAAGTTCAAAATAGACAAAGGTAGTCAAAAGTAGGAAAAAGTAGTCTTTTTGCTCTGCAGAGCAGAATTCAAGCTTTACGAAAGACTGAGATTTATGTTGATAGGACAGTACGAAAGTAGGATTGGAGAAAAACATCAAGCAGGACTGCCAAAAAAATTTAGAGAAACTCTAGGTGATAACCTGATTATTACCAAAGGGTTTGAAAATTGTCTAATTATTGTTTCAGAAGATAACTGGAAGACACTTTTAGAAGGAACCGAGGGAAAACCGTTTACCAATAAATCGACACGAGAATTGCAGCGATTTCTACTCGGGAACGCAACATCTATCGAATTAGATCAGAAAGGTAGATTTGTTGTTCCCGAGTATTTGCGAAAATTCGCTCGAATCGAAGAAGATATTATTTTTGTCGGAGTGCAGAGATTTGTAGAAGTATGGAATAAGAAGGATTGGGATGAACATCAGGAGCATTTGGCAAAGAATATCGAATCTATTGCAGAGAAATTGACGGATACGAATGAATAAATATCATACAGGCGTTCTTTTACAGGAGACTATTGAACAATTACATATACAAGCCGGAAAACACTACATTGATGGGACAGTTGGAGGCGGAGGACATACATCTGAAATTCTGAAGCATGGAGGAAACGTATTGGGACTGGACGTAGATGATGAAGCACTGGAATTTACAAGATTGGAATTAGGAATTAAGAATTCGGAATTAGGGAAGAATTTAGTTTTGGTAAAAGGGAATTTTAAGGACATTGACAATATAGCAAAACAACAAGGACTTACTAAAGTTTCGGGAATTTTACTTGATTTAGGGATTTCGAGCCATCATGTGGACACCGCTGAACGCGGATTTAGTTTTCAAAAAGACGGCCCACTTGATATGAGAATGGATAAGAATTTGGGAGTGACAGCAGGAGACCTTGTTAATGGTTTAACAAAGAACGAGCTGATTGAGCTTTTCACTAAATTTGGTGAGGAAGGGTTTGCTCGAATCATAAGCAACAGTATTGTAAACGCACGAAAAGAGAAACGAATTGAAACAACAACCGAACTCGCATTGATTATCAAAAAAGCAGTGCCTTTTAGTAAAAAGGGAATACATCCGGCGACAAAAGCATTTCAAGCACTGCGAATTGCCATTAATGATGAATTGAACGTAATTATTGAGGCGTTACCAAAAGCAGTTTCTTTATTAGAAAGCGGAGGAAGAGTGGCAATTATAACTTTTCATTCGCTTGAAGATCGAATTGTCAAACATCAGTTCATAGCATTTGAACAAAAAGGGTTGGGAAAAATTGTTACAAAAAAACCAATTATTCCAACAGAAGATGAAATCGAAGCGAATAATCGTGCACGGAGTTCAAAATTACGAGTATTTGAAAAGATATGACCATCGGTGATTTATTGAACGAGGGTCATTACTTAGCTCTGAAAGTGGATAGACAGAGAGAAAAGAAACATGAAAAAACCAATTATTATCATTAGTTTTTTGGGGATTGTAATAGTTTTAATGCTGATTTTGAGAATTAGTCTTGTAAATAGCATCTCAACTACAGGAATCACCCTTGTAAACATACAAAGTAAAATTGCTTCCTACAAAAGAGAAAATGAACTTTTGAAAGTAGCGTATTTGCAATCGGCTTCATATGCGACAATTGGCAAAGAAGCAAGGAAATTGGGTTATGTTCCTGTTACTTCTGAGATTGATCTTTCAGCTCCATTACCTTTAGCATTGGCTAAATAATTTCACTATCAAATATATGAGCTGGCGATATAGATTTACATTATTGTTCTTTTTGCTCTTTTTTGCATTGATTATTATGCGGCTTTTTTATTGGCAGGTGGTAAGAGCTCAAGAATTGTCTGCAATTGGACAGGCGCAATATGATCAGCAAGTAGTCTCAGAAGCGCAACGTGGTGAAATCAAAACCTCAGACGGTTTCTCAATCGCAGCAGATAAGTTAGCGTATCTGGTGTATATAAATCCCAAAGTTGTTAAAAATAAAGATTCCGAATCGGATGCTTTAGGAAAATTGTTGGACATAAAAAGTGCTACAGTGAGCGCATTACTTTCACTGAATAAATTTTGGGTGCCAATAAAATCAAGCGTAGATAATAATGTTAAAGAAAAAATTTCTGCAAAAAATTTACCTGGAGTTGGATTTGAGGAGCAGACTGTGAGATATTATCCTGAAGCTTCAATGGCAGCGCAACTGCTGGGATTTGTAGGAAAAGATGCAAGGGGAAATGATCAAGGATATTTCGGTCTCGAAGGATACTATGATAGGCAACTAAGTGGTAAAAATGGCTATGCAATTGTTGTTCATGATGCATCGGGGCATCCTATTCTTGCAAAAATGAACAACAGTACAGTCAAAGTTGATGGACGCGATTTGGTTCTACATATTGATCGGCGTATACAATATATGCTTGATACGGAACTTAAAAAAGGTATCTCAGCGTACGGTGCAAAAAGCGGTATGGCTGCAGTTATGGATCCCAAAACAGGTGCAATTTTGGCGATGTCGTCTTTTCCGGATTTTGATCCTTCACATTATCAAAATTATCCGGACTCGACATATATAAATCCTTTCATTACCGATACATATGAGCCGGGATCAACATTCAAACCCCTGATCATGTCAGCAGCGATGAATGCTGGACTAATTCAGCCGAACACACAATGCGATATCTGTAGTGGGCCTGTTCCTATTGGAGGTTACCAGCTCCATACATGGAATGACCATTATTTCCCTAATACATCTATGACTGATGTTATTGTTCATTCGGATAACACAGGTATGGTATTTGTAGGAGAAAAATTAGGTCTTGATAGAATGCTTGACTATATGCAAAAATTTGGCATAGGGGACATGACTGGGATTGATCTACAAGGGGAAGAGGCACCTGGATTGCGTGCCAAAGATCAATGGCATCCAATTGATTTGGCAACGGCGAGTTTTGGTCAAGGAATTGTTGTTACACCAATGGAACTTCTTGATGCGGTAGATGCAATTGCAAATAATGGCAAACGTATGCAACCACAAATAGTTGCAGCTGTACAAACACCTGACGGTCAAACAATTTCTATCCCTCCAAAGGAAATTAATCAGCCGATTTCTGCAACAACTGCTCAAGTCATGTCGCAAATCATGGTTGATGCAGCTGATGAAGGAGAAGCATCTTTTGCGAGAATAAAAGGGTATAACATCGCCGGCAAAACAGGTACTGCCTCAATTCCAGTTGCTGGACATTATGATCCAACAAAAACAATTGCGTCGTATGTAGGATTTGGTCCGGCTGAGAATCCTCGATTTGCGATGCTTGTTGTTCTGAACCAACCTTCGTCTTCAATTTACGGGGCTGAGACAGCTGCTCCAGTATTTTATGCAGTTGCTAAAGATATCCTTATGTATTACGGAATTCCTCCGAGTGAGTAGCATAAATTGTAAGAACACAAATTAAGGGAAGGGGCAATTTAGCGTACTGATGAGCCCGATGGAGCTTTAGATTTTGGTTTAAGTGGTAATGGTTTCTTATCGCCTTCGGCTGCAAGTATCATACCTTCAGATTCTTCTCCCATCATTCGTCTAGGGGCGAGATTGAAAACAAAAATAAATTGTTTGTCTATTAGGTCTTTTGGCTTATACCATTGTTTGATCCCCGAAAGGATATTTCGTGTGCCTTCTTCACCGAAGTCGACGGTAAGCCTCAATAATTTGTCAGATCCCTCCTTCTCTTCACAATGTACAACGGTACCCACTCTAAGGTCTAGTTTGGCAAAATCGTCGATGGTTATGATTGGTTTCATGAGGATAGTATAGCAGATAGAAATACCATTTATCCGTTGGAGATATCAACAATTATTGGGCAAATATCAAAGAGGTATTGTATTATAGAAAAATAAGATATAACCTTATTATAAGGAGTGTTAAAGCCTGTCCATGAAATATATTTTTCTTTCAACACTTATTTTATTTTTTCTTGTTTCATATAACTCAGTTTTTGCTGAACAATCGAAAATTCTCCCAATACCCACGAGTATATCACCAACCCTTTTTTGTTTGGGTTCTTGTCCGACATCACCGGTTTCTCCAACCTCAGTTCCTATAGCTACACCTACAGTTTCAGCTTCAATTACTACATCTACTGCACCCATGCCTTCTTCTAGCGGTACGGGAACATCCCCAACAACTCACCCAGTCCCCACATCAGCTCCTTGTTCTACCAAAAAGAACTCTGTGAAGTCACAGAGCAATACTAGTAGCCCCCATCTAAAGCTCCATACCTCAACAAAAACGCAAGGATTCTTACAACAATTCATCCAGCTATTATTACAACTACTGCAACTTATCTTTAAAATACTTGGTATCTCGTTCCCAATAACTACTCCACCATGCCCTCCACCGGTTTCAGGAGGTCCGTCTTCTTCTCCGTCAGTTACTGGACATGTGCCAACGTCTGTAGTTTCACCCACGTCAACTATTACCGGTACAATTCCCACAGGATCACATCCACACCCAAGTATTATTCCTACTCCTACTATTTTTGGAGTCTCACCATCACCAGTTACATCACCTACACAGACAACATCGACTCCTCCACCCTCAAATTGTACACCTTCTGCTATTCTCGTCAATCCATGTAGGCCATGGCTTGGTGCATCAGTAGGAGGATATCCAAATGTAGGTTCTGATATAAAAAGCCAATTATTAGCCCACGAAAAACGTATTGGAAAACAGCTGGATATTGTCCATACATATCACGGTGTTGGCAATAATCAACTCAGTTCAGATGATATATATTTTGCAACCCGTGCAAATACATATCTCTACGCAAATTGGAAACCTGCAGGTAAGTGGGCAAGTATCTCAAGTAATAATGCAGGAATAGATTCTATGGCTACTAGTATTAAGTCTATTGCTCCTAAGAAGCTCTTCTTGACTATTCATCATGAACCCGAGAATGATGTAACTTCTGATTCCAATTGCCCTGGGGTGGGTTATAAGGGAAGTTCTGGGACACCAACAGATTACCGTAACATGTGGGCATATGTTGAGAATCGTTTTAAAGCTGATGGTGTTACAAACGTAGTTTGGGTGATGAACTATATGGGTTACAAACCATGGGACTGCCTGGTGCCGGATCTGTGGCCTGGTAACGGTTTGGTTGACTGGTTAACAATTGACTCATATAGTTCAGGTGACTCCTCAACATGGGACAATACAGTTGGACGATTTTATAACGTACTTGTTAATGATAATAACGCTACAACTAACTTCGAATCCAAACCATGGGGCGCAGGAGAATGGGGTGACTGCGAAGTTACTGATCAAGCACATGTATATCAGTATTATGCTGAAGTAAAAAATGCTCTGGATGCAAATACTTACCCTCGTCTTAAGATGTTTATGATCTATGACAATAGTGGTAATAATGCAGGTATGGGTTGTTTGACAGGCTATAGTAAAGCTGGCACACCCGATCCAACTGAACAGGCACATTATAATAACTTTGTAAACGATCCACTATTCAATCAAAAATAATAAGATCACCAAATTCAGTGCGTGTTTTATGTATTGTTTCACCTGGGAGTTCAAGTATAGTTTCATATCTAATATTCCAGAGAAAGATTTTGTTGGGCTTCATATTTTTATTGATTGCGACAATACGGTTTTGTTTGTTTAAAATTAACACATCAATTGGATAGCTCATCCCAAATGTGTGAATTCCAAATCGTGTATGTAACATCATTGCGGCAGGTTTGGGATATTTCAACAGACCAAGGGACTGGTCAAGAAGAGATGTGGGGATGATTATATTCTCTGCAAGGATTGTCTTTTTTGTTTTATTTATTACTTTCATGAACAAAATAATCATAGCAGAGATATAGTTTATTTTCAGTAAATTTTGGTATACTAATCAATATGACAGGACGTACTCATGATATGGCGGCGTTTACAGCATTAAGTCTTGTCGTGGTCACACATCCACTGCCACATGTAACTCTAGCAACTGCAGTTGTTGCAATTGTTGCAAATCTCGTAGGGGGCATCGCTCCTGATATCGATCAACCAACGGCTCCATTTTGGAGAAATCTGCCGATTGGAAAATATGTGGGAAGAACATTTGATAGATTTCTCGGAGGTCATCGATTCTTGTCTCATTCACTTTTGGGTGCATTTGCATTCGGGTTTGCTTTTCATTATATTTTGCATGTACTTACTCCAAGTTTCCCCAATCTCGATATGACTATTATTTGGTGGTCATTTATGATCGGATTTGGTTCTCATCTTATTATGGATACAATTACTCATGAAGGCGTTCCGTGGCTATTGCCTATTCCAATTAAATTTGGTATTCCTCCAATCAAGGCACTTCGTATTCAAACAGATGGAATAGTTGAACGATTTATTATTTTTCCGGGACTACTTATCTCAAATATTTACATTATTTCTTTTTATTATGATAAGATAAAGCTCCTATTTCATAGTTATTTGAAGTAATTATGTGGCAAACAACAAAAAATATCTATCATCTTAATCAAGCAATAGTCGCCAATATTATTTATGGCTTTCCTTCCCGTGGGATGAAAATTATTGGTGTAACTGGCACTGATGGTAAAACAACAACTGCAAACCTTATCTATCATGTCTTACATCAAAGCGGTGAAAAAGCTGCTGTTATTTCAAGTGTCGGTGCTGTCATAGATGGACATCCGTTTGATTTGGCATTTCATGTTACGACGCCGGGACGATTTGATGTTCAGTCATATTTACGAAAGGCAAAAAAAGCTGGTATTAAATTTATTGTGTTGGAAATAACATCGCATGCGCTTGATCAACATCGTGTGCATGGAATTCATATTGATGTCGGAGTTGTTACTAATATCACACGTGAACATCTTGATTATCATAAGACCTATGATAAATATGTAACTGCAAAAGCGAGGCTTCTGAAAAAATCGAAAGTTGCAATTGTTAACAAGGATGATCATTCATATTTGCCGCTCAAAAAACTGCATTTAAAAAATCACTACAACAAAGTGATTACGTATGGTATGAAGAAGGATTCTGATATGAATCCTCACGTTTTCCCATTTGAGACCAAGTTGCTTGGAATATTTAATAAATACAATTGCCTTGCAGCAATTTCTGTTCTTCAGTCACTTCGCATTTCAGATACAGCTATTAGAAAAGGTCTTGCCACATATAAGCCACCGGTAGGACGCCAGGAAATTGTGTACAATAAAGATTTTATGGTAATTAATGATTTTGCGCATACGCCAAACTCTTTTTCAGTTATTCTTCCTGAGGCAAAAAGGTTTACAAAAAATCATTTGATTCATGTCTTTGGATCTGCCGCCAAACGAGATATATTCAAACGTCCCGAAATGGGAAAATTCTCGGCGAAGTATTCAGATATTATTATTCTAACCAGTGAAGATCCTAGGGACGAACCGATTGAGAGTATATATAGCAATATTTTAGCTGGAATTAAGGGTTTTGAAATAGTAGATTATGACAGAATCAAGAATCAGGAATTAAAAATTAAGGAAAATATAAAATATGTTTTCAAAATTCCAGATCGAAAAGAAGCAATAGAATTTGCAGTTAATTTAGCAAAAAGAGGAGACGTGGTTCTTCTGACAGGTAAGGGACACGAGAAATCAATTAATTATGGCAAAGGAGAAGAGCCATGGGATGAAACAAAGACTGCAAAGAATGCAGTCGAAATGAGAGTTCAGAAATGATAAATGAGAAATATCAGTTTAAAATTTTTGCAAAATACCCAAATGTTCGCCAGGGAATTTCTACAAATGCTTTTGGTTCGATAAAAAAAAATGACGATCTCCAAATTGATCGAGCCGCACTTTCCACATTTGCACTTTCCGTAGGAAGTAATGATGATATCGTTGTTATGCAGCAGATTCACAGCGGCAAAGTTTCTCTGATAAACCACACACAACAAAGAAGAATTTCCGAGACTGATGGTTTAATCACAAATAAAAAAAATATTCCTCTTGCGGTTCTGACTGCGGATTGCCTCCCGATTATGTTGTATGATCCGGAAAAAGGAGTAGTTGGCATAGCACATGCGGGATATAGAGGTCTATTGCGTCATATTATTGAAAACACCGTACAGAAATTTATATCTGAGTTTGGTAGTAATCCAAAAGATATTATTATCGGGATTGGGCCAAGTGTTGAGACAATGTGCTATGAAGTTGGGAAAGAAATAATTAATCACTTCACTACTGAATTCCCAAAGCTTAAAAATATGTATATTACAAAAGAAGGCAAATTTTATCTGGATTTGAGAGAAATTGCACTGCAATGTTTGGTGAGCAGAGGTATACTTGAAGAGAATATAGAAATTATGGATATCTGCTCTCGATGTGATAAGCAATTTTATTCGTATCGTGGAGGAGATGGGGACAAACGATTTGCAAGTTTGATAAGTTTAATTTAAGTTAGATATGAAAAAGAAGAGAATACATTTTGTAGGGATAAAAGGGACCAATATGACGCCACTTGCTTTGATTGCCAAAGAGGCAGGTTTTGAGGTGAGTGGATCTGATGTTGAACAGGAATTTATTACTGACGCCGCTTTAAAAAAGGCAGGGATTACGCCGCTCGTTGGTTTTATACCTGAACATATAACGGATCCCGCGTTAGTAATTACGACCGGGGCACATGGTGGATATGATAATGTTGAAGTCCAAACTGCCAAAACAAAAAATATCCCCGTTATATCCGCCGGAGAGGCTACAGGTGAATTTATGAAAGGTGCAATTTTTCATAAAAAATTCACAGGTATTTCGATTGCTGGGACGCATGGCAAAACTACAACCACAGCAATGATTGCAACAATGCTTAAAGAAAATAAGCTTGACCCGACATATATTATCGGCACAGGTAACGTCGGATCACTTGGTGCACCGGGACATTTTGGGACTGGACGATATTTTGTTGCAGAAGCTGATGAGTATGCAACAGAACCAAAGCATGATAAACGAGCTCGATTTCTATGGCACCATCCAATATTTGCAATTATTACTAATATTGAACATGATCATCCGGATATCTATCCGACAATCAATTCCGTCCGGGAAGCATTTCTTGCTTTTACCCAAAAAATTCCTGATAAAGGATTGTTAATAGCGTGTGGCGATGATGAGCAAATTAAAACAGTATTAAAAACATGTAATAAAAGATTTATTACATATGGATTTAGTCAGGAAAATAATTATGTATTGGATCGTGTGACAGTGTCAGGTGAGCAAACATTTTTTTGGGTAAAATCTCATGGTGTCCCACTTGGAGAATTTGCGATACGAGTTGCTGGCGAACATAATGCATTAAATGCACTTGCTGCAATTATTCTTGGGCTTGAAATTGGCCTGTCTCCAGAAAAGATAAAAAAAGGGCTGCTTGCGTTTCGTGGATCAAAAAGAAGGCTCGAATTTATTGGAGATCTGCGAACCGGAGCAAAAGTCTATGATGATTATGCTCATCATCCAACAGAAATTAAAACAACACTACTAGCACTTCGTCAACAATATCCCAAAAAGAAAATCATATGCATTTTTCAACCGCATACGTATTCTCGGACGAGACAATTGTTTCAAGATTTTACTACCTCCTTTGGTAGTGTAGATATGGTAATTCTCACTGATATTTTTGCCTCCGCTCGTGAAGAAGTAGATCCAAGCGTTACTTCCAAACATTTAACATTTGCACTAAGTAGCCACCATAAAGCAGTTTTATACCTGCCTAAATTAGCTGATGTGGTACAATATATCAACGAAAAAAAATACAGAACGGATACGATTCTTGTAACAATGGGAGCCGGAGATGTGTACAGTATTCACTCGGAATTAGCATTTTTACCATAATGATTGATAAGGCAGGGAAGTTAGAGGAAATTATAAAAAGAAGCGTAAAGAGACATGAATCTTTGGCTGAACATACATTGATAAAAGTTCCTGCTAGTGCGCAGATGTATCTTGAAATAGATGCGCAGGATGTGTTGATTAGAACAATTACTGCGGCAAGGAGTCTAGGAATACCTGTGTATATTTTGGGAAGCGGTGCTCGGATTGATGCAAAAAAAGAAATTTCGGGATTGGTCATTAAAAATTTATGTCGGCGATTTGATAAAGCAAGTGTTAAAGGTACTATCCGAAAAAGTGAAATCGGAGTTGAGAATATGCAAGTGTATGCGCAAGCCGGTGTTCTGATGAACCAACTTGTAAGATTTACGATTGAAGAAGGACTGTCTGGGCTTGAATATCAATTGGGCATGCCAGGCACAGTAGGAGGCGCAATTTTTACAAATGCGAAGTACAAACCGAAATATCTCATGGTCAATAAAGTGTTGCAGTCAGTGACGCTTTTGAGTGAAAAAGGCGAAGTTCAGACATACAATGGAGAAGTACCGTATTTTGTTTATACTGATGAAGAATGGACAGAATCAAAAGATGTGATTTTATCGGTAGTATTTAAATTAACGCCGGCAGATAAAAAAATGTTATGGGAACGAGCAGAGGAAGCTGTAAAATATAGGAATCTAGAAGCAGGAAGCATGAATCAAGGGTAAGATTAGAATATATTATTTTTGCATTCCTTAACTCTTTCTTCTTAATAAAATATGGAAAAGTTTGTTATAAAAGGTGGAAATACATTAAAAGGGACGGTAAAAGTATCTGGTGCAAAGAATGTTGCGCTAAAGGCCCTTATTGCAGCGTGTTTGACTGAAGACGAGATAGTTATTCATAATGTACCACTTATTTCCGACTTTTTTACAATGATTGAGATGATAAAAGAACTGGGTGGTGAAGTGGTTCTTACAGATCATACCGTCACCATAAAAGTTAAAAATTTTGCCAAACACGAGCTCTCACTTGAAACTGCTGCAAAGATCCGAACATCTTTTATGTTTCTCGCACCTCTTCTTCTTCGAACAGGAGAAGCAATTATCCCCAATCCCGGTGGTTGCCATCTTGGTGCGCGTCCAATTGATCGGTTGGTGGATGGATTAAATGCGATGGGAGCAAATATCCATTACACAAGTGATGATGGTTATTTCCATGCCAAAGCAACAGGACTTATCGGAACGACAGTTACATTTCCCAAAAATACTCATACAGGTACAG
>JBEPUU010000018.1:0-12353 GCA_041691355.1 bacterium
CCGGTAAATCCCAATCAAAATCACGGACATGTTTTCTTGTATAAAATGTCGTTAGAAGTTCGGGAGTGGGTATATTGTTCTCAATCAGAATTTTTTTCGTCTCCAGTTTATCATCAGCGATATGTTTTGCTGATGCCTTATTAAAAGGACGAATATAAAGGAAATTTCGGGCGTTCATGCCCAATACTGATTTACTTACTGCCATGTTTTAAGATAGGTTGAAACTTTATATACTCAGTCATTCGAAGACCAAAGTATCTTCCAATCAGTATATTAATCGGTATAAGAAGAAGAATTGATTCAGGATAGATCAATGTGAATAGTCGTAATTGTTGCCATGTTAATAATAAAAATCCCAGGATCGCCAAAAAAAGTGTAATAACTGTTGTTTGAACCGTTTCAATAAAATCTCTTTCCAAAAAGAGTGAAACAATTCTATCACTCAACAAAATAAATAATAGAATAGGGAAAATAGAAAGGCTTCGTACATCAATGATTCCGTATATTGAACTAATTGTAAGGGAAGTTAGCAAAAAGATTGAAACCATAAGCATTGAAAGCGCAACCTTTGGCATTTGCATAATAGGAAACTTTTTAAGAAAAAATCTTGAAACAAGTGAAGCAACAATAATAGCTGCAAGCATAATAAAACCTGGTGTAACACCAGTTGCAAGAAGTGTTATTGAAAGCGCAATTGGGACAAGAAGTCCAATACCGGACAGCCCGACAATATATCTGAAGGCAACGACAATAGTTGCAAGCAGTGGCAACAAAAGAATGAGAACAATGGTATTTGTAGGCACGCCTGCTTTGATTGCATATTGTATCGAGAATGGGGCGAAATTGGTAAGGGTTAAATTCTCAGCTTTTCTCTTTTGTCTCAGTGTAGTAAGTATTCTATTTCGTTGGTTATCCTGTTCAGGATTTGTGATCTGATTAATATTTTGCGTAAGCTTAGCAATTTTCTTTTTTGCTTCTTGAGCACTTGGAGAAGCTGTTAGCGTAATAGATGGTGATTGGATAGGTGTTATTGTTTGCGCAAAAACGGACAAAGGCGTTCCTAATAGGGTTAAACAAAATATAGTGATAAAAATGTACTTTTTCATAGTTTACCCTAACGCAATACATTATATTGGTGCCGAGAGGGGGAGTCGAACCCCCACGGAGTTTAAGCTCCAAAGGTTTTTGAGACCTTCGTGTCTGCCATTCCACCACCTCGGCGTATTAGTTTTTCTTTTTCAAGTTCAAAATTTAGTCTGGAACTTGAAATTAACGTCTTCCTATTATATACTTGATGGCATGACTATTCAAGAAATATATGATTTAGCTGTTGAAATGGGCATGAAAGCCGATCCTCGTGGTAGCGCATCCGTAAAGCGATACATCGAAAAGAACAAAAAAAGATACGAAGATCTTCCCGAAAAGAATAAAAAGTACTTTGATAAAGAGTCTTTTACCAACCCTTATTCCGACTCTAGAATATTTACTGATAATCCCAAAAAAGAAGTAAAAAAAATCCTTGCAGGAATTGATGCGAACGCAACAGAAGTATTATTAACCGATAGATTAAATCAAAAAGGGGCGAATATTGATTTGTTGATTGGTCATCACCCAGAAGGAAATGCGTTTGCAAGCCTTCATGAAGTGATGGACTTACAAATCGAAGTAAGTGCAGAAGCAGGAATCCCAATCCATTTAGCGGACGCTTTACTTCGAGAGCGGATGCGAGATGTCGAGCGGGGGATTCATCCAATAAATCACAACCAGACAATTGATACAGCAAGACTTCTTGGAATACCTTTTATGACATTGCACACGGTGTGGGATAATTTGGGCGATCATTACATGAAGAATTTTTTGAAAGACAAAGAATTCGATACTGTTGGAGATATTGTGGAAGCGATGATGGAAATCCCCGAATATCAGGAAGCGAAAAGAGGAAAAGCAGGTCCAATTGTTGTTTCGGGAAGTCATAGCAGTAAAGCCGGGAGAGTTGCAATCTTTTTTACGGGCGGAACAAATCCTTCAAAAGAATGGTACATGGAACTTGCAAAAGCAGGGGTTGGTACAGTAATAGATATGCATATTAAAGAGGATGCACTGAAAGAACTTCGCAAACTTCACGTGAATATCATCAATGCAGGACATATGTCATCTGATTCAATTGGAGCAAACATATTTTTTGATGAATTAGTGAAGCATGGAGTAGAAGTTATCACATGTTCAGGATTTATCAGAGTAAAAAGAACTAAATAATTATGATTTCAGTAACAGAATTACGAGCAGGAACAACATACGAAGAAGATGGACAGTTTTTTACTGTTCTTTCATACGAACATATTAAAATGGGTCGTGGTTCTGCCAACATTAAAGTAAAAGTAAAAAATGTCAGAACTGGATCAATTGTTGATAAAAGTTATATTAATGGCGCAAAAATACATGATATGCCGGTTCTGAAAAAAGACATGCAATATCTTTATAAAGATGACGATGCTGTTTATTTCATGGACGGTGAGACATATGAGCAAATAAGTATTCCAATTAAAATCGTTCCTGAACACATTTATCTCAAAGAAGGGGAGACGTTTAATGTAAGTTTCCTTGATGGTGACCCACTTACAGTATTACTTCCACCAAAAATAACCTTTAAAGTTACTGAGACTGCACCTGGAGCAAAAGGAAATTCAGCAACCAATGTTTTCAAAGAAGCAATTTTAGAAAATGGATTAAAGACAAAAGTACCTCTTTTTATTAACACGGGTGAAATGATTCGTGTTGATACGCGTACGGGTGCATACTCGGAAAAAGCATAATCATGAACGCACAACTTCTTCGTGTTTTCTCAGAAAGATCATTTTTATATTTGTGGATTGGGGAAGTTTTTACTCAAGTTGCCACTAATTTGTTTAACTTTTTTTTACTCTTCATTGTTTATCAGTTAACTCACTCAAATACCGCAGTTTCGGGAGTCGTTCTTTCGTTTACCATTCCGGCAATCTTTTTCGGATCTGTCGCAGGGGTATTTGTTGATAGATGGAATAAAAAATATGTTTTGATCATTACCAATATCATCCGTGCTGCACTTCTTATTGTCCTTGCATTTACATTAAATAACGTCGTTGCGATCTATCTCATTTCTTTGCTCTTTTCAATTCTTGTCCAATTTTTTATACCTGCAGAAAGTCCTATGATTCCATTAGTCGTCGATAAAAAAAATCTATTATCTGCAAATGCACTTTTTGGACTCGCAATTTTTGGATCAATTCTTGTGGCATATGTTCTTTCGGGTCCTATTCTTATTTTTTTCCAGCCATTTAAAACCGTTTTTCTTTTAGCGTTGATGCTTCTTATCAGTACTATTTTCATTTCATTCGTCAATCCAAAATACGGCAAACCAAGTGGTAATCAACAAAAACTTACCAGGATAAATTTTCTTAAAGATATAAAGCAAACTCTATCTTTCGTAAGACATACAAGGGCGATATCTCATGCACTGTTTTTACTTTCACTTTCTCAAATACTTATTTTAATTCTTGCAACTGTTGCACCAGGGTATGCATCGCAAATTCTGGGAATTCCAGTTCAGCAATTTCCGATTATTTTTGTAACACCAGCTGCACTAGGAATGGTTGTGGGCTCTGTTATTCTCGTTAATTTTTTCCATAATCATCCTCAAGAAAAAATAATCACAACGGGAATTTTTCTTTCAGGAATTGCAATGCTTTTGTTGCCGTTTGGTTCCAAAGTTGCCTCCAGAGATATTGTTCATGATATTAATGTTTATTTACCACACACATTTTCAATAACAATTTTGCATTTTATGGTTGTTATTGCATTTATTTTAGGGCTCGCAAATTCTTTTGTTTTTGTACCTGCGAATGCACGTTTACAAGATAAAACCTCGGATGAAATGCGAGGTAAAATTTACGGTTTTCTTAACACGTTTATAGGTGTTCTATCATTGATTCCTATTATTGTTGTTGGAGGACTGTCAGATTTAATTGGTGTAGGTGCAGTGATTATTGGTATCGGCATTAGTCTATTGGTTCTTGGATTTCTTAATATGTATATCGCTTAATATGCAAATGTTAATATTTATTCCGGCATTATTACTTTTTTTATATGAACTGTATCGTCTTGTCAAAGATGATTATGTTTTTATTCGCAAAGGAGTTTCTCTCGAACAATCATTTGATATTGCATTTATTACGTTGTGGGCTGGACTTTTTATGTCAAGACTTCTTTATTTATTATTTCATATTCATTTGAGTGAAAATATCTTCTACGATTTTTTTAGTTTTAAAAATGGCGGATTTTCTTTAATAGGTGCAATAATTGGTGGAATAATTGCAATTTATTTGATCGGAAGATATAAAAAAGTGCCACTTGGAAGATTGTGTGATTTTTTGAGTCTCTCATTTTTATATACATTGCCACTCGTATTTTTAGCAAATGCTTTTTTTGTCACAAAAGATGGATTGCTTTCAGTCTTTCTGAACGTGATAATTTATTTTGTTTTGCTTCTTTTCTTTGTGCAATTCTTATATCCAAAAATCTTAAATAGAACACTCAAAGAAGGCATGCTCTCAATACTATTTTTATTACTCTTTTCTTTGATCGCGCTTGCGACGTCACTGTTAACTTCTTTAAAACACATTCAGAGTTTTGTTAATCCTGAAAATATCACGTTGTCACTGTTATTAATCGTAAGTATTATTTTACTTATCAAACAAGAACGATCGACTATTCGTTCTTGTCGTACTGCCTTAAGATAAAATAAATTCTTGGTTTTTTCTTTTTTTTTTGTAGTCGTCTCTGTAGTTATAGTTAACAAGCCTGCAGGTGTTACTGTAAATCGCGCAGAGACAACAAAAAATGAAACTACAGTACAGGACTGGTCAGAAAAATATCTAACGATTACATATAAGGACACAAATACAAAATACGGCGATGAGGGATGGAAGCCTGAGGATGATTTCTACAAAAGGGGGGGAATAGTTCATCGTCTTGATAAAGAAACATCGGGAGTACTTATTATTGCAAAGACTCCAGAAGCATTTGTTAACCTTCAAGAACAGTTTCGCGAAAGAACTGTAAAAAAGACATATCTCGCATTAGCTCACGGCGCTATCAAACCCGCTGAAGGAGAAATTAGTGTGCCAGTCGGAAGACTCCCATGGAACCGCAATCGTTTTGGAATACTTCCCGGTGGAAGAGAATCAAAAACTCTCTATAAAGTTTTATCCAATTATGAAATGCTAAAGTCCCACGATCAGCTTTCTTTGGTTGAACTCTATCCGCAGTCGGGAAGAACACACCAGATACGAGTGCATCTGAAATATATTAATCATCCAATATTTGCAGATTTTCTTTATGCAGGGCGAAAGACTGCACGAGCAGATCGAAAATTAGTATCACGTGTATTTTTACACGCAGCCAAGATAAGCTTTTCACATCCCGTAACAGAAGAACATGTCATGTATGAAGCACCCTTACCTACAGAGCTTGAAACATTTTTAAAATCTTTGAAAAAGATGCAAGGGAACACTTGACAGTAGATTAATACACTTTTCCTTACACGAGACCCAAATGATACTATCGTTTTAGATTGCGCTTTGAAGCCCTTTGTCTTTTTCCTTGCTTAGATTTAAGTTCACCAATTTCTTTTTTAACTTCATGTCGAACTCCAAATGCAACGCCTACTGCAGTTCCTAAGATTGCTTCTGTCAATGTATTAAAGTTAACAGAAAATAAACTTATTAATGTACCCCAACCAACAGTTGACAAACTAATTCTGGCTAATTCTAAGTTCTCCAGTTTTATATCCTCTCGCGTTGATGCTTCAAGCGCTTGTTTTTGTTCGGAATGTGTTCGTTCTAGTTCTATCTTTACTAATTTATCTTTACGTAGTTCTAGTGCAGCTCGAACAAAAGTACGTTTAACTGGATCTTGGTTTTTTGCTGCATGATCGAATACTGTTATTGCAGTAGCGTAATCTGAAGCAGTTAGATCAGGTCGTCCTTCATACCTTACAGTTGGCTCCACAAAAGGTATTTTATCAGTATGTTCTAAGGGATACCTTAGCAGCGCTTCTTCTACGACATAAGCACGAGAATGTCCAATATATTGTGCGGATATATTAGTATGCAGATCAAGCACTTCATCTAACGCATAAAGGCTAGTAAGATGATTATCGCTAGTTAAATCAATCCTTTCTTTTCTCATAGAAAATTAAATATATCATTATCCAAATTAGAAGAAATAATAATTTCTCTCACTTCTTCTAATTTTTCATGGCTAGATTATATCATAAATGAGGCTAAATATTATAAGTTTTGTATAACTTTTTTATATTTGCCAAAATGATGGAGAGACTGGATTTCAATGTTGAGTTAGTCATCCTGCTTCTTATTCCGCAACGTGTCTGATATACTTTACTATAGTTATATCAATGAAAAAAGCTGCCCCAACAGAAAGTAAAAGTTTAAAGACATTTTATCTCTACTTATTGATAGTTATCATACTTGTTGGTATATCTTTAATTATAAAAGGTATTTTTATTATTCAGCAAAGCAAATTCGACGCATCACATGATTTTACAATCGCTATTACAAAGCATGAAAAAGTAAAAGAAATTATTGCTTTTCATCCACAGGTACCGGCAATATCTGTATTAGCTATTAAAGATAATAATGTCCCATATAGTGCTTTGGCGAAAGATTATGGTATAACACCGGATGGTTATATACAAGTGGGCGATAATACACCCGTAGGGACTGATGTAACAGCACTGATGTGGTTATCAGTTGTCCATACAGCCAGTTGGCAGTGTAATGTGACTATATTTGATAAAGCTCGATTACTGCTTTTCTCAAAAAGCGTTACAACAAACAATAAAAGTATTGAAAATATCTCGTTAGTTAGTCAAGATCCATCTGTCGAAACAACTCTAACCAACGCATTAACAAATCAATCTATTGCGGATGAAAATATTAGTATACAAATTATTAATGCAACTGACATTACCGGATTTGGGCAACGACTGAGTCGTGTATTGACCAATATGGGGGCAAATATTGTTGAGGTTTCAACTGCGCAAAATACTCAAGCAAAATCAACAATACAATATTATGGAGAAAACTCATATACCATAAGCCGTTTGCAAAAGTTGTTAGGAATTAAGGCAGCCGAAATTTCCAAACAACCGATTGCCGATATTGTGATTACCATTGGAAATGATAAGCATTACACGACAGAGTTTTAAAATATGAATTATTTTATTTTATTTATTCTTTTTTTATTTTCAATTGGATTTGCTTTGATCTCGCTATCAAGGCAAAAGAGAAAAATAAAGGAAATGGATTTTGTTAATAAAGAATTAAAAAGAAAGAGGGTAATTTATCATCATTCCTCATCATCTGAGGATTCAGCATCTCGCTGAGGTTTACCTTTGCTTTTTGCAGGACTTGGCATGGAAAATTTTGCTTTATCAAGTCCAGATACAAAAGAAGGCTGATTTTTAAACTTCTTAACTCTTTTGATTTCACGAATAAAGATGCTAACTTTATTACTATCGACCGTTCTCACATATGCATCATATTCATTGCCTGCATCGATAAATTTGATAAGCCTTTGACAAAGATCATCAGGTAACATCCCAATAAATTGACTTTCCAAATCATATGCAAAAATTTTACTACGTTTTATACGAAGATCTAATTTTTCTCCTGATCTGAGGTGGGTTATTATTTTTTTGTCTGCAATATTAATAAGATCCATGACTTTGGTTTTTCCCGGTTCTTCAATAAAAAGGTTATTTATCAATACAGGTGTTCTTTTTACAGTAAAATCATTAAGTCTTTTTAAATTACGGATCGCAATAGGATTTTGCATATCAAGTGAGAGGACTTTTTCGTAGAGGTTTTTTGCTTCTTTAGGATTACCAGAGCTTAGGAATGCAAACGCTAGACGATTGAGTGTGTCAATGTCATCAGGCTCTTCCTGAAGAATTTCTTGATTAAGATTTATTGCCGTTTGCCAATCTCCTGTGAGTGCTGTTTGGATTGCTTGAGTTTTAATTGTTGGCATATGAAGAGCTAGTGAGTTGAAAGTTATTCTACTAGTATTTCTTGCAAAAGTCAATATATCCAGGGTATAATACGAGTTGAGAAATGAGATTGGAGGGTTGAGAAATATATGAGCGGACATTCTAAATGGGCGACCATTAAACGACAGAAAGGTGCAAACGATGCCAAACGAGGCCAATTATTCACGAAGCTTTCAAAAGCTATCACAATAGCAGTTAGGGAGGGTGGTGGAGTAGCAGATCCTGATAGTAATTTCCGTCTACGGCTTGCAATTGAAGCAGCGCGTACTGCAAATATGCCTAAGGACAATATTGAACGCGCGATACAACGAGCAAGCGGCAAACAAGCAGTAGTCCTTGAAGAAGCTGTATATGAAGGCTTTGGTCCAGGAGGATTTAGTGTTATTGTAGAATCGTTTACCGATAATAAAATACGTACTGTTTCTGAAGTTAAAAATGTTTTCAACAAAAATGGTGGTAACATGGGAGCGCAAGGAAGTGTCATGTACCAGTTCGAAAAAAAAGGAGTTATCACTATTGTGAAGGAAGGAAAATCTTTGGATGATGTTTTTCTTGTCGCAGCTGATAGCGGTGTAGATGATATTGAAGACGCTGGAGAAGAAGTTCTTTTGTATACTAAACCTGAAGATGTTACAAAAATCAAAGATGAATTGAATAAAAACGGCCTCATAATAGCTACGTTCGAACTTATATTTAGGCCTGTAGTAATTAATGCTATTTCTGATAAGTCTTCTGCAGAAAAGGCTCTTGCATTTATTGATAAACTTGAATCATTAGATGATGTTCAAAAAGTATATGCAAATTTTGATATCCCTGATGAATTGATAGAGGATAGGGAATGAATATTAGACAAAAGCAAGCATCAACTGGAAAAAGGGGACTAAAAAAGTTGCGTTTTGCCATCGACAAAAGACAGAAATTTGTACTAGCAGTTATCCTCTTATCACTCGGATTATTTTTCACCGAATATCAACTGACACAATGGGGTTTGATAGTCACATTATTGCTTCCATTTTTTACAGTTTTATTTCTTCTCTGGGCAATCTTTGAAGATTTGAGAGAAAATAAATTATATCAAGTTGTCATTTTGCCTTTTATTTATACGTTTGCATTTGGATTCTTTTATTTATTGACACCAACTTCATTTTTTGTCCGTCTTATATTAACAACTATGTATGCATTTGGATTGTATTCGTTATTCTTAAGTCAAAATATTTTTATTGTATCTTCATCAAGAACAATTCAATTACTTTCAGGTGCAAGAATTGTATCTTTTGTCATAACTCTCATTTCTTATTTCTTTTTAACCAATATTGTTTTTTCATTCCATGTTGTTATTTTTCCAGTAATTGTATTAATCGCGATTTATACATATCTTCTAACGTATCATTCGTTGTGGACATATACGTTACAAAAATATTCGCAACCGCTGTTAGTATGGGTATCAGCGCTCACAGTATGCGTTATTGAAATTGCATCGCTTGTATGGTTTTGGCCGGCAAGCCCAACAGTAACAGCACTTTTTCTCACTGGATTTTTTTATGCGATAGTAGGATTAAGCCATATTTGGCTTGAGAAACGATTTTTCAAAGGGATCTTATGGGAATATGTCTGGGTAGGGACGATTGTATTTTTTGTATTATTATTATTCACACAGTGGGGAAATAGCCTCAATTAGCCTCGATTTTTGTCCAAATTTTGACTTTGTTGGAGAAGAGCTCATATTTGGGGAAAATAGCTAGTTTTATCCATAGAAAAATGATGTTTAATCGGTAGTTTCGTGGCTAAATTAGATTAAAATTTACACTATGCAATGGAGAATAGAGGACAGGGAAGAAGGATAGGAGAGTAACGTCCTATATAATTATTGATATAGTGTGATATAGTATGTGGATAACTTTTCACAAGAAATAAGAGCGACTTTTCACAGGTTCAAATGATATAGCTTGATCATTTATTTTCTTACGTCATAAGTCGGCGCAGTGACCTATGAATGATAGTTATAGATATTATATATATGATCCTACCATCATTCTCTCTCGGGAATATGCATAAAAAAGTATAGTGAGCATAAGCTTCATGCTATTGCTAATGCTCTACAGAGGGCTAATAAGAAAAAAATACGAAAGTCCTTTTTCGTAGATTTTGAGGCTAAAATTCATCGTTTAGATTGATTTATCAATCTAAATTACATTAATTCTAGTGACCACTATAGCACTGTTTTTGCGTCGGGATACGTATGGTTTGATTCTTACGAAACACTCCTTGAGAGCCCTGCCCGGAGGAGAGCTCAAATAGCGTCAGATAAAGAATCACGTATGCGTGTTGTGTGTGAATATGCATCTCTATTGACATAGGATGTTTTCTCTCTTCTCCATAATAGTAGGAGTATAAATGAATCATGTCGCACAATATAACTTTTGCGACATGAAGTTCGAGATTTCGAGGGGAGGGCCTTTTTTTGTTATTTATTTTTAATTACATTTTTAATCTTTTCTGCCCATTTGCATTCGTATACACGGATTAATTTTGCCTTATTACCTGTTCATGCCTAGTACCGTATATATTCACATCCTCAGCATCCCATAGTCAAATACACTAGTATTTTTTTATCTGTGTGCTCTTATTTTTAGCCAGCCAGAACAGGCTAAATAGACAGTTTAGATATTTATGCCAGTGTAAATAGTAACTGCCACTCCCCTTTGTTTAGTTTGCCGGAGGGGGAAGGTCATTCCACGAAGTAAATTTGGCATGTTGTAGTGACTATTGTGCAGAAAATGGATAAATTGTAGTCAAAACTAAGTGATAAAAATTAGCCTTAGGTACAAGGTCATGTAATGCGATTTAAGGCCTCTGTTTATCAAAAGACGAGTAATTGGTCATCTCAAAATATACTGCTCATATAGATGAAGAAATTTTACACGTTTTTAGTGAAGAATTACTAAGTCAAATGGTGCATCTTTTATTGAGGGGTTTTTGTATATTTGTTGGTTGCTATCAAGTGCTTCAAGAAGTTGGATGTATCGATAAAAAGTTGCATTTGTCCATCCAAATCCTTCCTGCATAGCATATGCGTATCCGACGCTTGGTTTTCCCGTATCACCATCGATCTTTTCAAAGAATGTTTTGTACTCACGGAATAATTTAGCATGGGTCTTGACTGAATTAGTCATAATTCGTTTTGCTTCCGTTTTGTGGCCGTAACGTAACAATCCTATGACTGTAAGATACTCCATGGGTGACCAAATGTTAGGATAATCCCATTGTTTGGGCTTGATAATCTCTTCAATGGCAGGATGATAGCGACGTTGAATTTTTGATAGATCAATCGGTTTTGCAAGTGATATTTTAGCGCCAATTGTCAGTCCATATGGGGTTTCAAATTTGGATAGATGCTTAAGAGATCGTTTTGCTTGTTCAGCCGTCGCAAGTCCTGACCATAGGGGAGTGAAGGATGCCAATGAAAAATAATGGCTAATTTTCTGAAAACCATAGCCATAATCGTAAAAAAATCCTTCCTTTTCGTCCCACATAATCTGCATTTCCTGCTTTCGTTTTTCGGCCTTGGCTTTCCACTTTTCTGCCTCTTCCCTATCGCCAAGAATTTCTGCAGCTAATTCAAAATCTTTTTCATATTTATATAAATATGAATTAAGATCAATAGGTAGAAATTGATCACAGCGGTTATAAAAACGAGATGTTAAATCCCAGCCTGATTCAAGTTCTGATGAATGTGCATAGCCAATATCACGATCTCCATATCTCGAAAGGATAAAATTTTGAACATGATGATTATATGTATTTTCTTTATCAATCCAGACGGTTTCATATTCTTCTTTTGCCACTTCAATGACTCTTTTTAGCCATCTTTTCATGGATACTTCATAAAGTTTTTGTTTTATTCCTGTGACGTGTTTATGAGGGTTCGTTGGATTAAGGCGCATGAGATATGTATCCATAATCATTGATGAGAAAAACGGCGGCTGAGAGCGTCCTATGGATGCTGGTGCGCTAAAATTTGGAATAATGTGAAATGTTTTGAAAAGATAGATAAAATTTTCAATCATTTCCTGCATAAGCCAGTCACGTTTGGTTCCTAAGAGGCCTTTGAACATAAAAAAACTATCCCAGTAATAAATGTATGTAAATTTATTATCGTTGGGGACAAAGTAATAATTTGGTAGTTTGATTGATCGCGGATCTATGTCTTGATTTTTAATAGTTCTTTTTGATCCTAGTGGTAGAC
>JBEPUU010000019.1:0-12252 GCA_041691355.1 bacterium
TAAATCTGTATGCTCAACATTACCAGCTCGTTTCGGAAGAGGTGTAGTATAAATAGTAGTTTCTGAAGAAGGTATGGGCTCCATTTCTTCAGTTTCAATGATTACTTCAGGTTTATTAGTTCTTTCTTTTCTTAGTGGTTCTAGTTCAGGATCTTTTTTAAATAACTCAAGCGATTCATTTAGCAGTCTTTTAACATCTTGTGATGGTATTTCTAGCTTTTGAGCAATTTCTTTAATAGATGCTTTTCTTTCTGATTCATTCAATCCAAACATCATAGTAATGACTGTTTTTTGTTGAGGAGTAAGTTGGTTTAACGATTCATGAAGAATTTCTCCTTCTGCGTCCTCCTCATTTATTGGGGCTGGTATTTTATCATACAAGTTCTTTTCCGAGTCGGGTGCCCGTATGAGTGGGCGGTCAAGAGATAAATTATACTCATAATATTTATCATAATGTGTTTCAAAAAAACTTATAACGTGGTCTCTAGCAGTAAGACCAAGGTCGGAATTAAATACAAGCTGCTCTCTCAGTTCTTCTAATGTCGGCGTTCTTCCTATTGCTTCAAGAAAAGCATATTTAATATATATTGCGTTATTTAAATGACGATATAAGGTACGTTTTATTCCGTTTTGTGCTGCAATTTCTTCCTGAATTGCTAAGCCTATCCATGAATCAGCATATGTAAGAAATCTTGCATGTCCTTTCTCTGATATATGGTCAGGATCATATTTATCCATAGCAACTCGTATTCCTTTTTTTCCTTCATCAAGCAAATTTGTAAAAGGAATATCTTTTGCAAGGAGCTGGGAGGCAAATTTATTGGCTGTATTTACTAAGAATCCATAATTGGTAGCAACCAACAAATCACCAAAATCTCTACTATAACGAAAAATACGTAGCCATTTTAATCGATCTTTTTCTTGAATATCATTTGCAAATACCTCGTCTGTAAATAGATCAGACAATGTATGTTCTTTAGTATGCATATGTTCAAATACTTTTCTTTCTTGAGCATCTGTTAACGTAACCCTACTATTTCTTAAACGTGAAATTATTTCTTCTTCTATTAACGCAACAGTCCTATCATCCCCTCCTGAATGTTCTGATTCTTTTCGAATTTTGGTTTTTTCAGGCAATACAATGTTACTTAATGGTGTATCTCTTTCTTCATTTCTCCTTTGTTCTTTTCCTTGTTGCGATTTCTTTCTTTTTACAACTGTAGGCTCTTTCAGGTAAAAAATTGCTGAATGTCGCATTGCCATTTCTACAGTATCTCCATGGATTCCTCTTTCATGTAGTGTATGAGCATCAGCAATGATTGTTTGTGCTGTACTCAAAATTTGAGAAAGTGGCACAGACTTTTCTGTTGCTAGAAAAGCTGCCGTCGTGGTGCAAACCCTTGTAACATCTTCAGAAAATAAGTCATCTTCAGGAAACTGATTCTTAATGATTTCAAGTATACTACGATTTTTCTCACTCAATTCGGGCTGTTCCCCTCCACGATACATACATCGTACATATCCAGTACCTTCGCTATCTTTTTTTGGGACATCACCAGGAGTAAAATGGAAGACAGGTTCGGGTAATTGCTGTTGAACAGAAGTAATAATCCCATTACTCACCTCTACAGCCTTACCTCCGATTATTGTACTAGGCGCGCCAAGAAATGCCGCTATGAGTCGAGGAGTTGCAGCACATACATCTCGTTGAATGCAGGGACGGCATAGCTCGTTAGCAGCTTTACTATTTCTTTTATCACTACTCCCTCGATCAAGTAAAATATGTGGTGAAGGTGGATCAGTTATTACACACGCTACAGTTGGGGGCATTACCTCATTTCGTGGCCTTAATTTTTCATTTCCTCTCATACGGCCCGTATTATACAATATTGAATGGGTCAGAGGTTTTGTTTTTCTGTTGCAGTGAGGAGGTTGTCCATAAGCATCGCTACATTCACAGGTCCGACGCCGCCTGGAGTTGGTGTGTAATATGATGCGATGTCTTTAATTTCTTCAACCTCATAATCTCCATGTAATTTTTTGTTCTCTCCCCTATTGATGCCGACACTAATAAGAATAACGCCTTTTTTAAGCCATTCCGCTTTTACGGCATTTCGTTTGCCAACTGCTGAGATAATAATATCTGCAAGTTTTAGGAGTTTCTCAGGTGTTTTTGTTTTACTATCGATTATGTGAGGTGTTACGTCTAGTGTTTGTAAATAATTAAGAACCGGTCCGCCACCAGTTGGACCTTTACCGAGAAGAATAATGTTTTGCTCTTGCAGCCAGGATTTAAAACTTGAACTATGTTTTGTCTGTAGACCATATACTTCCTCCAAAATCTTCACAACAGCTAATGGAAGTGGAAGTGTATATGGTGAATCTGGATGAAAGCCATCGATGTCTTTCTCAGGATTGGTTGCCATCTCAAGTTTTCCAATATCTATTTGATCAGGTAATGGCCTTTGAACTAAAATTCCATGAACAAATGGATCGCTATTAAGGAGTTTTATTTTTTCAACGAGTTCATCGGTTGTGATATCTGTTTTATACCGAAGTATTGTTACTTTGGCGCCAATTTCTTCTCCTTTTTTTTGTTTGAGCGTAACATACGCCACAGACGCAGGATGCTCACCAACGAGGATAACAACCAGATGAGGCGTGATATTTTTTTGCTTGAGTTTGTTGACGCGCTCTAGGAGTTCTCCATATAATTTTTTGGCAATTTCTGCACCATCAAGCTTCATATAATTATGGTTTTCTTTAACTTTTTACCAAACACGTGGCAGAGGCGATACCATCTGAAGCATGTGAGAAGCGCATAAGGATAACGCCTTGAGTGTCACGTGACAATTTAGGAATTGAGATAGTTGTAAGCTTTACAATTTGTCCTTTTTTGGATGTGATGATTATTTCGTCACTATTTGGTGGGATAATTTGTGCAGTAACAACCTGACCTGTTCTATCAGTTACTTTAGCAACTTTTACACCTTGTCCACCTCTATTTTGCAGTGGAAATTGATCAATTGTGGTTTTTTTACCGAGTCCATTGCCCATGATAACGAAAAGTTCAGGATTGTCACCTTTGTTGATAACATCCATGCCAATCACTTGATCTTTGTTATCGATTTTAATTCCTCGTACACCCATTGTGGCGCGTCCCAGAGGTCTTACAGAATCTTCTTTGAATTTAATTGCCTTTCCGCCTTTAGTAATAATAAGAACATCATTTTTACCGTCTGTAAGATTGCTCCATACAAGCTCGTCACCCGGATCGAGTTTGATTGCAATCATGCCGTTTCTGCGGATATTGTCAAATTCTTTGATATGAGTTTTCTTTACTGTTCCATTTCTCGTTGTGAGGAAAACATAGTTATCTTTTACTGATTTACCATAGACAACAAATGATTCGACTTTCTCCCCTGCTTCGATGTTCAGAAGGTTTACAACTGCCGAGCCTTTACTTGTTCTACTGCTTTCAGAAATTTCGTATGCTTTAAGTGCGTATGCTTTTCCTTTGTTGGTGAAGAACAGAATATTGTCGTGAGTTTGTGCTGAGCGGATGTGGAAGATACCATCTTCTTCTTTTACATTCATTCCAGTAATACCTTTGCCGCCTCTGTGTTGAGTATGGAAGGTGTTGAGTGATTGTCTCTTGATATATCCTGTGTTCGTCAGAGTAATAACGGTCGGCTCGTTTGGAATAAGATCTTCTTCTGAGAATTCTCCAACTTTGCCTTTGTATACTTTTGTTCTTCGAGGATCAGCGTATTTCTCTCTAAGTTTAAGTATCTCATTTTTAATAACATCAAGAATCTTCTCTCCGTGTGAGAGGAGATCTTCAAGATAATCGATTGTCTCTTTTACCATTTTAAGTTCATCTTCAATCTTCTGACGCTCAAGAGCTGCCAAACGTCGCAGCTGCATATCCAAAATTGCGACTGATTGAATTTCGCTGAGCTTGAATTTAGACATCAAATTTTGCTTAGCATCATCCTGTGTTTTGGAACCTCTAATTGTCTGAATAACAGCATCTATATTATCAACAGCGATTTTCAAACCTTCAAGAATGTGCAGCCGTGCCTTTGCTTGGCGGAGTTCAAATTCAGAGCGTCGTTTGATGACGTTATATCGATGCTTTAGGTATTCTTCAAGAATGAGTTTGAGGTTCATTGTCTGAGGTGTTCCATCAACGAGGGCAACCATGTTAGCTGGGAATGTTGTTTGGAGTGCTGTGTGTTTGAAAAGATTATTAAGTACTTTCTTTGGGGTCGCGTCGCGTTTGAGTTCCACATAAATACTAAGCCCTCTTCTATCTGATTCATCTCGGAGATCTGAAATTCCATCAATTTTTTTCTCTTTGGCAAGGTCGGCAATTTTTGCAATAAGCATTGCTTTGTTGACCTGATATGGTAATTCTGTGATAGTAATTGCCGATTTTCCATTGCCTATCTCTTCAATTTCCGCTTTGCCACGGATTACAATTTTGCCTCGTCCTGTGATATATGCATTTCTGATCTCAGCAATGTCATAAATAGATCCTGCTGTTGGAAAATCAGGTCCTTTGATAAACACTAGAAGTTCGTCAATCGTAACATCATTAGTGAGTACGGCATGTGGCTGTGCCAATGGTGGCGTTTGCTCAGCATTGGTCACAACAATTGGTGATTCAACGGTCGTTTCAGCTGCAGGAGCAAGAGCCTTCTTTTCAGTTGAAGTTCTATCTATCAGAAAGACAATGGCGTCAATTACTTCACCAAGATTGTGTGGAGGAATTTTGGTCGCCATACCGACAGCGATACCTTCAGACCCCATCAAAAGAAGATTTGGCAATCTGGCAGGAAGATACAATGGCTCATCTTCAGATCCATCGAAATTGGGTGCAAATTCAACAGTTTCTTTTTCAATATCAACAAGCATTTCTGAGGTGATTGCCTGCATACGTGCCTCGGTATAACGCATATGAGCTGGAGGATCACCATCAACGGATCCGAAATTTCCTTGCCCATCGATAAGTGGGTATCTCAGCGAAAAATCTTGTGCAAGTCTTACGAGGGAGTCATAAATCGGAGCGTCACCATGGGGATGGAATTTACCCATGACTTCTCCGACAATTTTGGCACTTTTTGAATATTTTGCTGAGTGAGTAAGATTCATTTCATGCATTCCAAAAAGAATACGTCGATGGACGGGTTTGAGTCCATCTCTGACATCAGGAAGGGCACGAGAAACAATGACAGACATCGCATAATTCAAATACGATTTCTTCATTTCTACTGTAATGCTAGTTTCTTGTAATTTACCTATATTCATATATTTTGAATGAGGAATACTGAATTACGAAATATATTTTTTACATTAAGCCCTTATTCATAATTCTTAATTCGTGATTCATTATAAATTCTACTACTTAGAGAAGCCTTCTTTTTTGTAGCGTTCAATACATTCGTTGATAATTTTTTTTGCTTCTTCTGTATCTCCCCATCCAAGTACTTTGGTTGTGCCTGGTTTCTTCAGGTCTTTATAGTGTGCGAAATGAAATTCTATTTTTTCCATCCAACGTTTCCCAAGATCTTCGAGGGAGGTGATACTATCTCCTGTATTTCTGTCATCATCCGGTACACAGACAATCTTGTAGTCCATGTCTCCACCGTCTTCAAAATTAAAAATGCCGATAATTTTTGATTTTACCAAGACTCCAGTTGGGATTGGTTCATGGCAGACAAGTAGTATATCTAATTCATCACCGTCAGTATCTTTTGTCCCCGGAATAAACCCATAGTTTACCGGCTTTGGGAAGACAGACGGTTCTGCTCTATCTAACATAAATATACCGTGCTCTCTATCATATTCAATTTTAAGTGTTGAACCTTCGGGAATATCCACAATTGCGTTAATCCAACCTTCATCTATATTTCCTGGAGTAAGTAGTTTATTGTAGTCTGGCATAGTCGATTATTTATGATTATAACATAAAATGTTACTTAGATATCCAACTCAGCCGTTATGGCATTTGTTTGGATAAAATGTTTTCTTGGTGGAACTTCATCTCCCATAAGCATGGTAAATACTGCGTCTGCTTCTTCTGCGTCATCAATTTTTATTTGTTTCAAAATCCTATTGGCTGGGTTCATTGTAGTCTCCCATAATTGATCTGCATTCATTTCTCCGAGTCCCTTGTAACGCTGAACTGAGACATTGGCATTACCGGTCTTCATCTCTTTTAGAAACGTATCTTTGTCTTCTTCTTTAAACGCATACCGGATATCTTTTCCTTTTTGTACTTTAAAGAGCGGCGGCATGGCAACATAGAGATAGCCATTTCGGACGACTTCTGGTAAGTGTCGATAGAAAAAGGTCAAGATAAGTGTCTCAATGTGCTCCCCATCAACATCAGCATCTGTCATAATAATGACGCGATGATAGCGAATTTTATCCATGTTGATTGTGTCTCCTATTCCTGTGCCAAGTGCAATAATAATATTTTTAATTTCCTCATGTTCGATCATTTTGTCCAGTCGTGAACGTTCTGTATTAAGAATTTTACCCTTGAGTGGAAGAATTGCTTGGAATTTTCGATCACGACCTTGTTTAGCACTTCCACCTGCTGAGTCTCCCTCAACAAGATAAATTTCTGAAAGTGAAGGATTTTTTTCTTGGCAGTCTGCAAGTTTTCCAGGAAGAGTTGATCCTTCAAGTGCACCTTTTCGGATAACTGCTTCTTTTGCGGCTTTCGCTGCGAGTCGAGCTTTTGCGGCAAGATTTATCTTTTCAAGAATTCGTTTGCCATCTGCTGGATTTTCTTCAAAATGCATTGTGAGTGCTTCCTTAACGATTGTGTTGACGACTGATTGGATCTCAGAATTTCCTAATTTTCCTTTGGTCTGTCCTTCAAACTGAATTGCATCCTGAGGCATTTTGATGAATACGACAGCTGTAAGTCCTTCTTTTGTATCATCCCCGACAAAGGAGTCTGCGTCTGCTTTGATAACGCCGGTTTTGCGGCCATAATCATTGATCGCGCGGGTCAATGCCATACGAAAACCTGTGAGATGCGTTCCACCATTTACCGTATTGATGACATTAACATAAGATTCGACATTTTCTGTATAGGTATTGTTATATTGTATGGCGACTTCAACTTGAACATCTCCATCAGATTTGTTTATGTAAATTGGTCTGATAAGGGGCTCTTTATTCTCGTTTATTTTTTCAACAAGTGAGACAATACCACCTTCGAAGTAAAAGTTAATTTCCTTGACCGGGTCTTTTCGATTATCGAGGAGGTGGAAGAATAATTTAGGCACAAGAAATGCTCGTTCTCTGATAATTTTCTTAATGAAGTCATAATCCCAAGCAAAAGATTGAACTCCTTCTTCGGAAGTAACATTGAATTCTTTAAAAATTGATGCATCCGGATAGAAGCTTGTAGTTGTACCTCTTTTCAATTTTAATACAGGCGCATAATCTTGCAATGATTCTTTAACTACCTCAACAGCAGTCTTTGCAATACCACGCTCGTATCGTTGGCGATAGAGTTTGTTATCTCTTCGTACTTCAACCCATACCCAATCAGACAATGCATTTACAACTGACGCACCAACTCCATGAAGCCCTCCTGAAATTTTATATGCTGAGCCTCCAAATTTTCCACCCGCATGAAGTTGCGTCATGACAAGTTCAAGTGCAGATTTTTTGTGCACAGGATGCATGTCAATCGGGATTCCTCGTCCATCATCCGATACGGTTGCTGAACCATCTTTGTTGAGAACAATCCAGACATTATTTGCAAGCCCTGCAAGTGCTTCGTCGACACTATTATCGATTATTTCTCGAAGCGTTTCATGTAATCCATACACATCGGTTGAACCGATATACATACCTGGTCGTTTTCTTACTGGCTCAAGTCCTTCAAGTACTTGGATCTGTTGTGCGGAATAGTCTGAGGTTTTAGTGTTAGCCATCGCGATTGATCTATTATAAGGTAACTAAAAAATAATTTCAACTGCTTGATTTTTGAGATACTATTGCTAGGTCATGAGTGTCGCTTTGAGACTTCTTTGGGTAGTTTATTAACGTTTTATTTCCTTTTCTCTAGATTTTTGTCTGACCACATCCACCAATTGAGGAGTTTGGAATCGTGTTTGGTTTCACTCACGTAGTAAATCATACAGCGAAATGTATACAGCATGCAGCGATCAATAATAGTTCCACGGAGTTTATTGAAATCATCGTAAAGCTTTTCAGGATCTTTCCGCTTAAAATCATTAAGTGATCGAAATCTCATATCCCATAGATCTTCGGCGATTGATTTTCCGACTCCTGGGAGCGTTTGAAATTCTTTAAGAATCATTTTTTTATCCATAAATTGTAAGCTTTAGGAGTTTATTCTTGTTATTTTCCTGTTAATTTACGTGCAAGAGCCTTAACTCTTGCCCCTGGACGAGATGCCTGCTCTCGACTAATTTGCTCAATGATAGATTTAGCTTTTCCGAATTCTTTAATTGGTTCTCCATCTAAGTGTTTTCGTAGAAGTGATGCCTGAGCTACACGGATCGCTCCTTCAAATGTCTCATATCTTCTGCCTGGGTCAGTTAGGGTTCCGTGTTCATCTGTTTGCAGTACTCCTTCAGTTAGAAATAAATGTTTTTTTCCGTCTTGCATTTTCTGAGCTGCAATTTCCCAATAGAGAAATGATCCATCAGTTTCAGTAGCATCGATTACTTGAATAGAAGCTCTATGGCTTCCGGATGATTCAGATTCAGAATAATCAAGAACAGCTTTTTTTGGCTCGCCATCTATTGCTATGGGATATTCTCTTTTCGCATGAGGAAAGCCATAGTTTTCTTTCATTTTTCCTGAGAGCCTTCTTACTTCATTTTGAAAATCAGTCAGTTCTTCTTGCGATATCTCCAATATTGGTTCTTGATCAGGACGATCTCCTTCAGTCATATGCTTAATTTTAGTTTAGACTATAGATAGTTGCAAGCAAGAGTTAGATGTATGCTATTATAATATATATAGTATGCAAGTTGCTGGAGATCTGACCAAAAAGAAGTGTGTTCCATGTGAGGGTGGGGTCAAACCTCTCAGTCCTGATGAATATGGATCGTATCTTCGAAGTGTCCTTTCAGGATGGGCTGATGTGGATGCTGTGAAGATCGAAAAAGACTATAAATTCAAAAACTTCCAAGAAGCCCTAGATTTCATAGCCAAAGTAGGCCAAATCGCCGAAGAAGAAGGCCACCATCCGGATATCTCTCTTCACAATTATAAATTTGTAAAATTAACTCTCTCCACCCACGCCATTGGCGGTCTATCAGAAAATGATTTTATCCTGGCGGCGAAGATTGATGAAAGGTAATAATTTTAGTATGTCTGATGAAGCAAAGGATTCTGCCCAACCACCGATTAATCAAATACCCAAAGACATTGGAGGTTACCCTGTTATAAGTGGACCCCTTGAAAGCAAAGCATCATCCAGTAAAGTATTTTTTGTCGACACATCAGGAGGAAATGGTATATCAGGACAAGAAGGTGCTGCAAAAGTGGGTGAGAATACTCCTGATGCCATAGGATACTTTAGAAACGAAGCTAAACTGCAAGAAGCAGCAATTGGTACATTGTCACAGAATAGGAGAGATGTGATTCCTGAGGTAATTGATTCTCCTTCAGCTCCATTACTTGATAAAGATGGTAATGTAACAGAACATGCTGTATTAGTAACTAAGAAAATAGGAGAAGGAGCTAATTTAGGAGACCTAATCATACAAAACGGAGAATTAAGTGTACCAGAAACTTTTAAACGACTATTTCCTGTTGCGTTAGCTCTAGATGATATTAGAAAAACAGGAATAATCCATAGAGATTTAAAGCCTGAAAATATTTTTTTGGATAGTAATGGTAATGCGAAACTAGCTGATTTTGGTGCCGCAGTTACAGCAGGACATCTATCAAACATGCTTATTGGAACACCAGGTTATCTTGCTCCAGAACATGCGAGAGCAGATATAGCAACGGATAAAACCAATATTTGGGGATTTGGAGCAGTCGTTTTTTATTCTCTAACAGCTCTCCCTCTTATGGATCCTAATACTTTGAAAAATCCGGCATATTTTTATTCAAGAGAAGACTATGAGAAATATACAGGAGAACGAATGAAAGGATTATCACCTGCAATACAAAAAGTAATACAGAAAGCTACTGCTTTTGATCCGGGGGATAGGTACAAATCGTGCACGGAATTTTTACTTGAGCTAGAACATGCGGATAACGATTCAAGTAGTGAATCACTTTCTGAAAAAGCTGCTCATATGAGTAAAACGCTAAAAAACAAACTTACTTTAAAGAGAGTGATACAAAGACCTCCCCGTCGACAACCTGCACATGCTTTACCAACAAAAAAATGACTGAGTTTTGAACCTCATAATATGAGAAGCAGGTGTAGTTTTATTGAGAGTGTGCTATAAAGGTACTATGCCAGTTCAAGAACGAGGCCCTAATCCTAGACATGCTGCAGAGAGAACATTCCGAGTTGAAAAAGGCCCAGAAGGCTTAGGCGGTGTTGATGCTGCTATGCTTAAATCAATAGAATCAGACGCACCAGCTGCATTTACTACAGAAAGACAAATTATGGGCACAGAAAATGGAGCTCTATTAGACTATTTAGACTGGAATGTTTCAGCTGGTTTACCGGACGGAGATAGTTGGATGAATTATAGAAACAGAGAGCAATATATGAGAGGGGCACTTACTGCATATCGGATTTTTCGAGCTCAATCACAGAACGAGCAAGGCGGAAAGCCACTTCCCTCGATATCACAAGATATTATCGAAGCTCATAAAGCAGATAGTGTAGAACATAGGTGGGATGAAAAAGCTAGAAGTGTTGAAGAGGGTTCACAAGAAAGATCTGTACCTTTTGTACATGCAGAACGTCTTCAATCTGAAGATGAAGGATTGACTTATGCAATCAAGAGAATTACCAGACTTGAAGTCTCTAGTACAGATGCTCTCTATGGTGCAGAAGAGGTTTCGATTCTTTTGAACAAAGCATATGACTCAGCTGAGATGGATTCTGAGCTTGCCCGACGCTAAATTATTTTAATTTCCCGACAAGCGTGGTGCAAGTTTATTGATTCCTCCTGGCTATATTTAATGGCATATGGTAAATGGAAAATTTTCCTAATGGGATATGTAGATTTTTATTAACTTTAATTGATGCTATTTGTTTATTATGCCTCTCAAGATGTGATTAAACTCAGAAGAATCCAAACTTCTTATCAATTGCGAAGTAATCTGCTCCTTTTGATTACTTGCCTTTCCCTTCATATCTTCTTTATGATAGAAGTGTGAAGAAAGTAGTGCGGCATATTGTTAAGTATATTGAGAAGCACAAACTTCTGGATGGACTTGTGCTTTTTACCATATTTATTCTTCTCATTCTTCTAATTGCGAGTGTCCAATTTATTGCCGAGAAAGAATTGTTTGGTTCAGCAGTTAACAGAGGTAACAAGTTATCTTCGCAACTTACATCAGCAACAAAAGCATATCTTGATTTGAAAAATCAGGATCAATATAAGATCAATCAAGGTTTAAAGACTGAAATTAAACATATCCACACTTCCTACGGTGATTCGATAACTTCATATCAAAAGATGTTGGATCTACAAGTGCAAAAACAAAATATCGATGCCATGACCAAGCTATATATTACAATTGTTCATAATTTATCGGTAGAGAATTATGCCTCGGCGGATGCGGAAATTGCAGACTTGAATGGTCAGATTAAAACCGTAAATGACAAATTGCAGGCTGCGCAGATCGCTGCAGGTGCTCCTGCAGGTTCTGCCACAGCGCCTGTGTCAAATTCCGCTCCGGGAAGTGGCTTCAGTCAGCAACGAGTACAAACAGATGCCGGGAGTTTTACTGTTGATATTATCGCCGGTGATTTGGGATCAACACGAGTTGTTGTCGATACTGCGTCCGACGGCGATTGTGGTGATAGTTGTCCTGTTATGTCGCTTGGAGATTATGTTGCTAGAAGTGGTGCCTATGCGGGTATTAACGGTACCTATTTTTGCCCTGCTGCTTATCCAAGTTGTGCTGGCAAGACCAATTCATTTGATCTTTTGGTGATGAATAAAAATAAGCATTATTTTAATTCCGATAATAATGTCTACAGTACCAATCCCGCATTTATTTTCAGTGGCGGTGTCCGTGTGGTCAGCCAAGCATTACAATGGGGTCGTG
>JBEPUU010000020.1:0-11923 GCA_041691355.1 bacterium
ATCATCTGGAGGCTAATAGTTCGAATCCCAGACAGAGTCATGCCATTTTTGACAAATTTCCGAGGCTAAAATAAGACAAAAATTAAAGCGACCGAGCCTTGACGAAGTTGGCTTTTTATAATACGAATTTTCCACATAACCCTATGTGATTGGATAAATACATACTTTTTTTGAAGTGTTTAATAACTTAGTATTTTGGGTGGGAATATTGAATGATTTTTATCAGAAAAGAATAACACAGGCATATATGAGCGGCATAAGGGGTTATTTATTCGAACCCAAGACATCACTGAAGACAACGAGGCGTTCAGAGTAGCTTTTTTGGGAGTTGTCCCATTTTCCATCACAGGTTATCAGATTGAGGTGGTTTCCAGATGCCTGGCCAAAGACTTCTGAAGCGTCAGCCTGGGGATTGTACTTGCGGGACTCGCGGACGATAAAGACGGTTTGGTGTTTATTTGAATCTTCTATAGAAATTATTTCACCTGGTTTGAGAAGATGGAGGTTTGCAAAAATACCTTTTGTGCCGTCAACTGTGTCATAATGTCCTACCATAACAGCACTCCCACTTGCTCCGGGCACCGGACCGAGATTGTACCAACCCGCATCTGTAGCATTGCCGGGAACGTCCATAGCCCCAAGCGTTGTAATGCCAACTTGTTGAATTGCAGCGTTTACACCAATGGCAGGAATGGTGATTCGTTGTGGAAGTGCTTTTATTTTTTCCGTCAATATGTAAGGTTTTTGAACTGTATTGTGCTGAGTTTGCGTGTGATATAGGAAAAAATAGAGAGCGAATGCCCCTACGAATGCTGTAAGTAATAAACTTGCGGAGAAGACTTTTTTCTTCAAAAAGTTAGAGATTTGAACCAATGAGTAAAAGTAGAAAAGATGTCAAGAGAGGAAGTATGAGGAGCAAAACCTGCGTTTGGAAAGAGGGGACTTCCGAGTAATTTGGCTTCTGAGAATGATCCAATTGCACAACCATCAGTGGCGGCAACTCGTACCCAGATAGGCGTATTCACGGGAAGGGATTTGAGTGTCGTAGAAAAACCTGTGACTTTTGTGTTGTAGGACCATGTGCCATTGACTGTGCCGTATTCAACCACGAAGCTATCGCGTCCTGCATAGGGACCCCAATCCAGAAAGATACTATCCGAACTTATTCTTCGAGATGTAATAATTCTGGGCGTACCGTTTATGACGGCAGCTTTACAGACTGAGGGTGCGTTTGATGTTCCACTTGATGATGAGTTTGAACTAGCGCTCGAATTTGAACTTCCACCACTTGAACATGTTGGAACGTTGATCGTATCACTTGCAGTTGAAATAGTACCACCAAAAGCCAGAGCTTTGCCTGTCCAAGTGACTGCGTTGCCTATCGTTATGCCGGAAGCATCAATGTCTGTCCCGAAAAATGTCGAATTTGCTCCTAGCGTCGTAGCGCCACCCGGAGTCCACCAGGTATCACATGCCGATGCTCCAGAAAGTGCAACAATAGAACCTGCGGAAGTGTTGAACGCACCTGTCATTCGAAAGATGTAAGCACCGCTGCCATTGAGTGTTATCGTTCCACCACCACCGATTGAAGCACTCCCCGTTATACAATACACGCCAGGTGTATACACTCCTACAGTACCATGAGTTGCGTCACTTGCCAGATCGACTGCCCCAGCAGCAAAAGTAAAAGTACACGGTTGGCTATTTAAATTGGCGAGCGCAGTACCTTGATCCAAACCCGCCTGGGTATAGACGCTATCTGCACCGTGCGTTGTGCCATTTACGGTCGGGGCTGTCACCGGACCTGTGGTATAGCCAAGATCTCCATTTATTGTTGTTCCACCTACTGTATTGGTATATGTGCTAGACAAGATACCAAAAGTGTTGGCAAATCCGAGTGTAGGTGATGTCGCGGCATAAACAAGAGGTGAAAGAAATACTAATAAAAGTAAAAGGACAAGCGTAGATGCGATGGCTTTAATTTTAAAATATTGCACAAAGATCAATTCTAGCTATTAAAACGTAGATAGATCTATCGTAAGTGTTTTCAAGATCAAAGTCAATGAAGCAGAAAATCATCTCCATCTTTAACAAAGATCGCAGCCTTTAACGTCTTATGCAATTGTTGCTTCTCTCGATTCTCAAGATTATTTGTTTGACCAATGTAAAGTTGATTTGAAGTACTACGGAGAATATAGACAGTGAAAAGCATAGGTAGTAAGCACTATTCCTTCGACTCGTTCCTCGCTCAGGACGATTAGACTGGCAGTGAAGTTAAAATTCTGTTATCTAAAAAATGCTCCATTATTAACTTGCTATAGCCGCGAGCGAGCAAAGCGAGTCGAATCGGCTACCGAGCCTGGATTCGAACCAGAATAAACAGCTCCAAAGGCTGTTGTCCTACCGTTAGACGACTCGGTAATGTTTAGATTGTTATTATACTTTATCTTAATTCCGAACCAATCTCCTTCGGAGTCTGTTGTGTCAGTGCTAAAATTATTATTTTTATGCAGCGGATTCAATTTTACTAAAATCCGATAGAAATTGCCACTCTTTCTGAGCATTGCTTTACTTTCGGACAAAAGGGGATAAGAAGTGTATACTTAGAATATGAGCGATGAAGTAGTCGAGCAACAACCTGTGCAGCAAGAGAAAAAAGAAGAACGAATTGATGAATTGGATATTATCGGAGGAGTACTTGTGCGATTTATTCAAAAATTCATAAATAAGATAAAAAACAGAAAAAATTCCTCATAACAAATCTACGGTAAAAAAGAATTTCCCATAAGAAGAAAAGAGAAAACTGTAATGAGTAATAGTGAGAAGATGAACACTTTTCTTGCCCAACGATTTTGATCAACTGTTTTAAAACCCTGAATGGTCATGACGAGCCATATCAAACCCAGTAATGTCATAATGATAAGATATGTGTATGCTGTATAGTGAAAAACAGTCAGCAATGCATTTACAATAATGAATGCAATGATATATAGGATCATTTGGATTTTTGTTTGCTTAAGACCTTTTTTAACAGGTAAAACGGGAATCGACGCAGCAGCATAATCATCATGACGAAATGTAGCAATTGCATAGAAATGTGGCATTTGCCATATGACCAAAATAAGAAAGAGAAGAAATGCTCCTACATCAAATGTATTGGTCACCGCACAGTATCCAACAACCGGTGGCACTGCACCTGAGATACTTCCTATAATTGTTCCGTGAACAGATTTGCGTTTGGAGATTCCGTAGACAATGATATAAAAGAAAAAACCGACAAATGCAGTAAGGGTCGTCAGAAGATTGGTATTTATAACTAACAGAAGAAAACCCATAATCCCCAGAATACTTGCATAGATAACTGCATGAAATTCTGGAATTATTTTGGTAACAAGCGCCCGTTTTTTGGTTCTCGCCATTTTGGAATCAATCCCTTGATCCATAATATTGTTAAATACACATGCCGATGCAATGACTAAGGAGAGTCCTAAAAGCATTGAGAGAAAGAGCCAAACATCAAACGTACCTTTTGAGGCAAGAAAAAATCCACCAATTGCGGTGAGAGCATTACCATATATTATTCCTGGTTTGGTGAGAAGATAATATGCTTTAATCAAAATACTTTCTAGAAGCCTTCACCATTTTGCATCACATTACTCATTTGCACAAGACTCATATTATAGTTGAGATGTTGCATAATCCAAATGGAGGCAATAATTACGACAACAATAATACCAAAGAACGAAAGAAAAATCATAAGATTTAGGCGCGGTTTGGATTCCTGGCGCATATGCAGGAAAAAGAGTAACTGAACTACCAACTGCATAAACGCAAAAACAAGAAGAGAAGCGACAAGTACATATCCGGTTACGAGACGATATGTTACCAGCACATAGGGGATGAGTGTTAGAATGATTGATAGGATAAATCCTGTTACATAGGATTTCATTCTTTTTTTGTTTTCCTCCTCATTTGTAATAAGCTCCTGTCCAGTCATATTATAGTGCCCCCATTAAATAGACAATTGTAAAAATAAATATCCATACAATATCTAGAAAATGCCAAAAAAGGCTAAAAAGAGTAAGTTTCCGTGTGATACCTTTTGTAAGTCCTTGTGTTTTCATCTTTATCATACAAAGGCTCAACCAAAATAATCCGACGGTAATATGCAGACCGTGTGTGGCAACAAGTGTAAAAAATGAAGAAAGAAAAGCGCTTCGTTGCCAGGTATTGCCTTCTTTGACAAGTTTGCTAAATTCGCTTAATTCCAATCCTAGAAATGACAGACCTAGTAAGAAGGTTATACCAAACCATAAAAATACCTGATTTTTATTATTTTGGCGGACAGCCAAAATAGCAAGTCCACAGGTAAAACTACTTGTGAGAAGAATGAGTGTCTCTGAAAGTGCAAATGGTAAATTGAAAATCTCACGACCTCCGGGACCGTCAAAGATATTCCCATGAAGAACAGAATAAGCTGCGAACAGCACGGCAAACATAAGAAGATCAGTCATAAGATATACCCAAAATCCAAAGACTGTTTTGTCACTCGTTATTGCTTCTTGATGATCTTTATGATGAGTTTGTATCGTTGATTTTGTCATAATTAAGATTTATCCCAAACTTTCTTTTCTATTTTTTCAACTTCTGCTGCTGTCAAAATGTATTCTGTATTGTCATCAAATGTACGAAGGATAACACATCCAATTGCACCAACTAACCCTATAATTGCAAATAACGTTGCATGCCAAACCATCGCAAGTCCAAAAAGAAAGACAAATCCAGAAATATAAATTCCCATTGCAGTATTTTTAGGAAGCTCTATATCTTCATATTTCACTTTTTTCACTTTTTCTTTTTTTATATCCCAAAATGCCTCACGACTATGCACTGGAGGTATCACTGCGAAATTATAAAAAGGTGGGGGAGACGCTGTGGCCCATTCAAGACTTCTTCCATTCCACGGATCTCCTGTGAGATCTTGGTTTTGTTTTCTTTGAATAATACTTACAATCAGTTGTAGTATCTGCAGACCTACAGCAATCATAATAATGATAACACCAACAAGCGAAACCATAAACAAATACTGCCAGCCAGTGGAAGCATCAATATGATCAAGTCTTCTTGTTGCTCCCATCATTCCTAAAATATATAGTGGCACAAATGATACAAAGAAACCAACAAGCCATGTCCAAAAAGCCCACTTGCCAATTCGTTCATTTAGTTTGAACCCAAATACTTTGGGGAACCAATACGTAAAACCTGCAAAAATTCCAAATAGTGCGCCACCGACAATCATCGTATGAAAATGGGCAACGAGAAATAAGCTATTATGAACTTGAAAATCGACAGGAGGAAGTGCCATAAGAACCCCTGCCATACCACCAAAAGTAAATGTGCTTACAAAACCAAAAAACCAATAAATGGGTGAGGCAAAAATGATTCTTCCCCGAAACATCGTAAAAAGCCAATTTATTATCTGTACACCGGTCGGTATCGCAATAAACATCGTCATAATACCAAAAAATGCATTTACATCAGCGCCCGCACCCATTGTAAAGAAGTGATGAAGCCATACGGAAAATGAGAGAACAGTGATTGCTCCAACGGCGATTAGCAAAGAGGTATATCCGAAGACTTTTTTTTGCGCAAATGTTGATACGATTTCTGAATAAATGCCAAACACAGGGATAATCAAAACATACACTTCAGGATGACCCCACATCCAGATAAGATTCCAATACATCATAGCGTTTCCACCATTATCAAGAGTAAAAAAATGCATACCAAAGAAACGATCCATTGTCAGTAAAATAATTGTCATTGCTAAGATCGGGAAGATAGAAATGACAAGCATCATACCCATTAGAGATGCCCAAGTGAACATCGGCATACGCATAAGTGTCATACCAGGCGCACGCATTTTTAAGATTGTCACTACAAAGTTAATACCACCGATAAGCGTCCCAAGTCCAGAGATCTGTAAACTCCATATCCAATAATCCACACCAACTCCGGGATTAAATTGAAGCTCAGAGAGTGGCGCAACTGCAAGCCATCCTGTAGGTGCAAATTCTCCACCTAACACAAAAAACATATTGATCATGACTACACCTGCAAGATACAGCCAAAAACCTAAAGAGTTAAGAAACGGAAAAGCCAGATCGCGTGCACCAATTTGTAAGGGGACTATTAAATTGATAAGTCCAAAGAGAAATCCCATGGTGACAAAGAAAACCATTATGTCTCCGTGTGCTGTAAAGATTTGTTGAAAATGGTCAGCGCTCAGATACCCATGTGTCGCCCCCAAAAATCCTGGAGAATTTCCTGCACCCAGAATCTGTTGAGACCATATCATTACTGCATCAAGTCCACCTCGAAGAAACATAAGAAATGCAACAATAATATACATAACACCAATTTTTTTAGGATCTGTTGATGTAAGCCATTCTTTCCAAAGCCATTTCCAGCGTTTGAGATATGTTAAGAGTGCAATTACACCAATGGTCAAAGCAATAAAAGCGCCCGTTCCGCCTAATGTAAACCACTCATGTGGCAATGAACTCCATGTAAGATTTCCTAAAATAAATTTTTCCATATTCTATAGACCTTTTGAACCTGTTGAATGGACTTCAGGAGTACTCATATTCATTTGCTGTGGCATAAACATGTATTTCATTACTATTGTAGTATAGAGATTATCCTCTGTCGACGAGTAGTATGCTCGTGGGTTATCCTGACTTGGTTTACTTAATATGTTGAATGTTTCTAGAGTAAGTGCATTTTGTGATTGTTTGACCGTTGATACCCAATCCGCAAAATCTCTTTGCGAAACAGATCGCGCGATAAAGTCCATATCTGCAAATCCAGCACCGTTTATTTCGGCATTTGAGCCTCGATATTGACCTATTCCGTTGGCAATAAGATGTGTCTGCGTTGCCATTCCTGACATCGCATAGATCTGACCACCAAGTTGTGGGATCCAGAAAGAATTCATTGGAGTATCAGACGCTGTGAGTTCAAAATCAATCGGCATATTTTCAGGAAACGCTACATAATTTACAGTGGCAATGTTTTGTTCAGGATAAATAAATAACCATTTCCACCTGAGTGCAACGACTTGAATTGTAATAGGTTTTTTAGTCGACGCTATAGCATCATGTGGATCCAATTTATGCGCAGTTATCCAATTTAATGTCGAGAGAAGGCAAATAATGGTAAAGGGGAATGCCCACAAGAAAATTTGCAATTTTGTACTGTGATCCCAGTCCGGCATATACACGGCTTTCTTATTGCCTGCACGATATTTCGTTGCAACGTGAATTGCTAAGATAAAGACCGGAACTACAACAAGAAACATCAAAAAAAGCGCTGTAATCATCAGATCTCGTTCTTGGAATGCAATTGCACCTTTTGGGTTTAATATCTGTATATTTTTGCCCGCGAGTAAAATTTTTCCGAAGAAGTAGACATCGGTAACAATAAAAAGCAAAATGAGGATTTTAGACAGTGTTTTCATCGAATAATGTTGGCCTCTATACTATTAGTATAGCATTTTCATGAGGATGCAATGCAAATATAAAAGTAAGATTTTTTTACTGATAATCAACTATAATACTAGTTATGAATATGACTCAACCGAGCTTTGAACTATACCTCAGAGATACCTCACAAGAAATCCAGAAAGAGTTACAGATATTTTCAAAAGAATGGAATAGATACATCGCAAATGATTTCTCAGATCTGAAGAAGTCAAACATGAGATTTACTGAGAGTTTGTTCGGGGGCAAAATGATACGTGGAACATTGGTCAAATTTGGTTACGAACTCATTCAAACTAAAAATATAAAGGCGATACTCAAACCTGCTGCTGCATTTGAAATTTTCCATTCCTCGCTTCTCATTCATGATGACATTATTGATCAAAGTCCGATCCGTCGGGGCAAACTGACACTGTTTATGACAGAAAAAAACAAACATCATGGAATCTCTCAAGCAATTTGCCTAGGTGATTTGGGAATAACTTTAGCCGTCAATAGTATTTCAGAAAGTGATTTCCCACTTGAGGTAAAGAATATGGCAATTAGGTATTTTTTAAAAATGATTTCAAAAACCATTCTTGGAGAAATGCTTGATGTCCAGGCATCTCAGAAATACAATCGTAAAGATGAACAGGTGATAAAAATTCATAAGATGAAAACCGCAAATTATACAATTGTCGGTCCTTTGTCGGTTGGTGCAATTCTAGCAGGTGCATCAGAAAAATTTTTAGAAAACATACAACTTTTTGGCGAATATTTGGGAATTGCATTCCAAATTCAAGATGATATCTTAGGAATTTTTGGTGATGATAAAAAAATTGGAAAATCCACAACTTCTGATATTCAAGAGAATAAAAATACGCTTCTTTTTACATATAGTCTCAAAAAAGCTAATCAAAAACAAAAAGATATTCTTAAAATGTATTATGGTAAAAAAAATATAACACTCAAACAACAAGAAATGATCAGAAAAGTTTTTATAGAAACAGGCGCCCTTGATCAAAGCAAAAAAACAATAATGAAACTCACGTTGCAAGCAAAAGAGTTAATTCCGAATATAACAAAAGAAAAGAATAAACAGTTGCTTCTTGCCCAATTTGTAGACCTATTGGTAAGTAGAAAAAAATAATATATACTATCTATAGTATATGGAACAGCTGCCCGCTTTTTTTGATCCCGCAAGTCTTCTCTTCTACATCATTCTGTTTGTGATTATTTATTATCTTTTCTTCAAGAAGCGCCCACATCATGAAACCCAGGATACCAAGCATGTAATCGTAGTCGGTGGGGGATTTGCGGGAATTGCTGCAATATTACGTTTGAGACGACATCAATATAATGCTTCGATAAAAATAACACTTGTTGATAAAAATACTTTCCATTTATTCACACCGTCCCTCTATGAGGTTGCAACGTCTGAGGAGCCACGAAAGAATGTGGCAATTCCATTTAGTAAAATCTTTTTCAGCGGTGTGGACATGATTCATCATGCAGTTACAACGATTGATCCTACGACCAATACGGTAACATTTGATAACAAAGAAACTCTGACATATGATTATCTGATTCTCACAGCAGGAAGCCAACCTGCATATATGGGTATTCCTGGACTTGAGAAATATAGTACAGGTTTCAAAACTCTTGAAGATGCGCTTACAATTAAAAAGAAAATTCGTGACCTTTGTTGTAAAGACGGCAAATGTAACCGAAAAGTTCAAGCAGTTATCGGTGGTGGTGGATTTGCAGGAACAGAACTTGCTGCCGAGCTTTTGACATACAAAGACCGAATTGCACTTCAAAACGGTCTTGATAAAGATTGTCTTGAGATAACGATTATTCAGGGAAGTGACAAGCTGTTGAAAGAACTTAATCCGAGAGTTTCGAATTTAGCAGAAAAAAGACTTGATGAGCCAAATGTACGTTTTGCTTTTGGCGGACACATCAAAGAAGTTACAAAAACAGACGTTCTCACAGACAATGGCAAGAGTTTTCCATATGAAATTCTCATCTGGACAGGAGGAGTTCAACCAAATTCTATCGCGAAAGCGAATAACTTACCTGTTACCCATAGAGGGGGACTTATGGTAAATAATTTCATGCAGGTGAAAGGATTTGATACTATTTTTGCAGCAGGAGATATAGCAGCATATGTTGATCCACTCACAGAGCATCCTGCACCAAACGTCGCGCAAGTTGCGGAAGAACAAGGAGCAACTGCAGGTGAGAATGTCGCACGACTTATCAAAAACGAAGGAATAGAGCCATATCGATTCAGACATTGGGGATATGTTGTACCACTCAAAGGATATTTCGCAGTTGCCGAGCTTTCATACAATATTCATTTGCAAGGATTTGCAGGATGGATACTTCAACAACTTGTCCTCCTTCGATATCTTATCGGAATTATGCCATGGCACCGCGCCCTTGATCGCTTCGATACGTTTGAGTTGGAAATGAAAAAGTAAAACTACTCAGATGCAGGTAATAATACGGTTCGAAGAGCGTATGTGTAGCGATCCGGATTTGCTATACAACTTGCATGTGTTATGCCCGGAATTCTAATGGATTTAACTTGTGCATCTGAAACCAATTTTTTGTGCTTTCGTCTTATATCTTTTGCTAATTTGTTTGCTTGTGTCAAATCACCAATCGCGGCTATATCATATACAACATTATCATGTTCAGCATCTCTGGGACGAATATAATACATTTGTTCATAATTTACTGTTGATAGACATTGTGCAAATTGTTCCACACTGCTGTCCGCAACAAGTTTTAGTTGATCCATCCAAAGAGCAGGAGAGGTATTATCAAGTGTTCTTTGCCAGGAGTGCTCAAGTTGTTTTTTAATATCCAAATAATCAGTCCAATTATCAAAATGAGTAATAAGCTGAGCTAATCCTTTCCCTAGAAAACCACCTCCATGAAATCCGTTTTTTGCTAAATATTCCAGAGGTGGGGCATCTTCTTTTCGAACATTTGATTGAGTTATCGGAGTGCAATCTTCTATTATATTATTCACATGTACACCGCCATTTAGCGTCATATCTATTTCAGGAAGAGTATGTACACCAGCAATCCCTCCCATACTATCTCCATATATATTGATTTCTTTAATTCTATGCTTAGAGATATAACGATTCATATGATTTCCAACTTCAGAAAGACCTAATTTATTACTGCGAAATACAACTGCAACAACCCTTCCAATTTCTTGTAGAGCGCCTGTTAATGATTCCGATTCTTTTGAACTATCTCGTGTACCCAATCCACCAAAAACAAATGTAGCATTATGGATTTTATTTCTCGGGACATCTGCGGGAATCTCTCTTACTCCTGCAGGAGAATCTGGCCACATAACTTCAGTAACTTCACTATTAAGTTGATACGCACTACCCCCTAAAACAATACCCACTTTCGCAGCTTTTAGTAACAGTTCACGCCTTGATAGTTGACCTCTTAACTCTTCAGCATGCATACCTTCTTGTTTTTCACTTGCAGCAAGAGGTGGAGCAGGAGATAAATTCTTGAAAGTGTTAGTATTTATTTCTACTCGTGTTCTAAATCTTTCTAGCATAACTATGTGCACCTTTCAAATATAGTGGGTATTATACCAAATACTAGTGGAAGCGTAGTACCAAAGCACAAAAAGTGCCTATTGTATATGCAATCGTGTTATAAAAAATAATCGGATGGTGGAGATAATTTTTTCTAATGGAGAAAAATAAAATTCCGGTAACAATTGTGACGATTAATGAATAAACAAACCCAACCAGTACCACATCAAATGCGGCGTATGCAAAAATTGCGAGAGAATAAATAACTGCATTGATAACTGTCGGCAAAACATCTTTTTTGGAATACGTTTTATTTGGGTTAATTTTTTCGGTTAACAATAGTGCCAGCACCATACAAATTCCTCCGATAAAATAGAGTATATTCCCGGTGTAGTAGTCATTGAAAAGAAGTCCCTGACACAAAATTCCTTTAACATCTTTGCTATTGCAGAATTGATTGAGAGTAAATCTCGCAACTTCGTGAAGTCCATTTCCGGTTGAGTAGAAATAAATTCCAATAATAAACAACAACGGCAACCACACCAAATTTTTCTTTGCAAATAATTGAAATTTATCACTTATAACATACAGTGTAAAAAAAGGAATGATGACCGTGAATAAAATAAGAAGAGACATTTGCAGTAGTTCATGCAGACGAAGAAAGTTGTATGGTTGAAGAAGTATTTTTGTGGTAAAAGAAAATCTTTCAATCGTCACAAGAAGAACAGAAAGAGAAGTCAGAGAAAAAAGAACGTTAAGTTTGTGCATACTATTAATAGAATCCCCGTCCTAAAGGACGGAGATTTTACTCCTACGTCATGATTC
>JBEPUU010000021.1:0-11606 GCA_041691355.1 bacterium
GTATACTTTTCGTTATGCAATATAAATTTCGCCGTTCACTTGTTGGTGGGACATTTGATAGATTTCATCTTGGTCATCACCAATTGCTGACAACGGCGTTTGAACAATCGGAAAAAGTTATTATCGGGATTGCGACAGATGAATTGTTTGTGAACAAATCCTATGCGTATCTTATCGAAGATTTCAAAGATCGTGAACAATCTGTTTCAACGTTTCTTTCACAAAAAGGTTTGGAAAACCGTTCGGAGATCGTCCCAATTCATGATTTTTATGGTACCAGTCTGACTGATGAAGGATTGGATGCGATTTTCATTACTGAGAGTAACACAGAAAATGTCCTCAAAATGAATGAAGCGCGGAAAAAAAAAGAATTTACTCCTCTTGAAATCATTGTCGTTCCATACATTATGGGAAATGATGAGGAGATTGTTTCGTCAGAGAGAATACGAAAAGGTGAGATTGATCGGAAAGGGGATTCATATCTGAAGTTATTTATGTCAAAATCCCAGTTCAAATTACCTGAAAAAGCAAGGGAAGAGTTACGGCGCCCCATCGGCCCACTTGAGAAACAGATGAAGGATGTAGTTTTGAGATTAAAACCCAACACTCTTCTCATCGCGGTTGGTGATATTGTTGCACAAAATCTCATGCAACTTGGAAGAATTCCTGCTGTCAGTGTTGTTGATGGAAAGACGAGGCGAGAAGTCTTGACACAGAATTATACAGATCTTTTTCCCAAAGCGCATGCTACAATGACAGAAAATCCAGCGGGAACAATTACAAAAATTGCAGCAAAAACACTACATAAAGCAATCACCACTTACGAAACAAACCACACAGAGCAACTGATAGTCGTTTCAGGTGAAGAAGATTTACTTGCTATACCCGCGATACTCTTTTCTCCACTGGGCGCCATTGTTGTGTACGGGCAATTTGGCCAAGGAATCGTTGTTGTAAAGGTATCTGAGCAAAATAAAAAGCGTGTACAAGACCTCTATAGGAAATTTCAATAACATAATTAACACCTCCTCTCTCCATTTTTCAAACCATTCTGAGCAGTTGACTGGGCATCGAGCAAGAAAAGAGGTCTCGGATTGTATCCCAAAATTATTTTCATCAGTGCGACTGTCTGTTCGAGTGCGAGCGGTAAAATATCTGCATCTTTTCGGCCGCATGTCAGATGAATATGAAATCTTCCAAGAGGATCACGAACCCAGTTCCATGTTGTACGCCCGACATATGTTGCACGTCTCGCCCCTTTGGCTAATTTATTTTGACAGAGATATTCAAGGAGGATATGTTCAAACAAGTGACCGATTTCAGTATTACGAACTTCTTCATCAAATGGCAAACCAAAATCGTTATAACATGTCGTTGCAAGAACCGATGGCAAATTTTCTTCCAATAGATCGGTGATAAGGGGGATTTCTTGAGTACTGATTTGGTTGTAGAGTAAATCCATAGTTATTTTGGTCCGGGTCTGTTTCTGAGTAATTGCGAGTGAGAATAAATTCTCGACAAAATACTTTTGGACTGCCGGCTGCAATAATTTCCAGTCAGGTTGATATACGTTGACAGCGTTGGATAAATACTGATTCATAGTAAGCTCTTCTTACAGGATTCTTACGGATCTAATCTTACTGTAGTCTCTTGGAGGTATGATGTCAAGCTGAACGGGAAGGCTAATGTGATATTCTTACGTTATTGATGAGTTTTTGTTTTATTGATTATTGGACCGTTGGTAAAGGCAAAGTAGATGTTGGAAGCGATTGGACTGGGGTTGCAGTAGGTTGTGGTAGTGGTGTGGCTGTTGGTTGGGGGTCGGGTGTTGCCGTAGTCCCTGGTTGATTTGTTGGGGTCGGACCGCTGGTGGGGGTTATTGTTGCTGTGGGGGCGCCGGTTGGTTGGCCGCAGGAATCGGGTTGGGTGCCGTTGATAAAGTATTCCATATATCCTCGCGTGTATGGTCCGTATGGACAGACGTCTTCGGTTAAAATTGAGGATGGCATACTAAATTGTTCAATCGGTTTGCTAGCGAGATAATACTCCATGATATTGCGCCAAATTGGAGCGGCACCGAGGGATCCTGCAATGTTATCCATTGGCTTGTCATCATTGTTGCCAACCCACACGCCGACTACCAAACTCGGAGTATATCCAAGTGTCAGTGCATCCTTAAAATTATCTGTTGTTCCTGTCTTTACTGCTGCTGTTCTGTTGAGCGTGAGCGCGCCTCCAAATTCTTCAGCTCTTGCGTTATTGTCTGAAAGAATTGAGGTGATAAGATATGCAGCTTCGGGGCTTATCACTTGTTGATTGTTGTGATTACCGCCACTGCCGAACCAATTTAACGGATTCAAATACATTAAAAATGAGAAGAAATCTGCTGGTGCTGCGACAGTGTTGCCGTATTTATCTTGTATTTGGATGACTCCCGTTGTGTCGTGATAGACACCTTGATCCGCAAACGTTGCATATACATCTGTCATTTGAAGAAGTTGTACTTCTCCCGATCCCAAAACAAACGAAAGACCATAGTTGGTAGCTGAATTTAATGTTGTGATTCCCAGCTTTTTTGCTTCATCAATTCCGTTGGGAACGCCGACTTTTTCCATCACTTCTACTGCCGGGATATTTAATGAATTAGCAAGCGCACGTCGTACAGTGACATTTCCGCGGTAACGAAAATCATAGTCATGAGGTTTGTAATTGCCTGGGAAAGTTGTTGCGACATCCTGAAGAACTGTTGCAGGTGTTATGATATGGTCATCAAGTGCACGGCCATAGATAATGGGTTTGAAAGATGATCCTGGTTGACGAGGTGTTACCGCCATATTGGTCTGACCAAATTTCGGATCGGTCCAATCATAACTGCCAACCATCGCAAGGATTTGCCCATTCTTTGGATTTAATGCGACTGCTGCGCCGTTACCTGCATGATCATATCTGAGATTGTTAATCTGTTGGGTGACTGATTTTTCTGCATATTCTTGTAACTTTCGATCCATTGTCGTTGTGACACGGAAGCCATCTCTGACTACTTTTTCTTCGCCGTATTGTTTGATCAATTGATTTCGTATGTACTGAGCAAAATGCGGTGCAACGAGGTCGTCGGTCGGAGTCTTATTTGTATTGTATGCGAGTGTTTCACTTTCTGCTTGATCCGCCTGGGCTTGGGTGATATATTCATTGGTTGCCATTGCCTGAAGAACGATCTTTTGCCGTTGAAGTGCAAGATCGGGAGAATTTGAAAGTGGGGAGTACACGGACGGTGCCGGAAGAACTCCGATAAGAAGCGCTGATTGGGCAAGATCAAGATCTTTCGCGGGAATGCCAAAGTAAGTCTGGGCAGCATTCTGAATTCCAAATGCTCCTTCACCGAAATAGACAGAATTTAAATACAGTTCCAAAATATCTTGTTTGCTAAATCTTCTGTTCAGTTCCGCAGCTAGCACTAATTCTTGGTACTTTCTAAAAACATTTTGTGAAGAGCTCAAGAATGCATTTTTGGCAAGCTCTTGTGTGATTGTTGATCCACCTTGGACAACTTTTCTAGCAAAAATATCTGCAAGAAAAGCACGAGCAATACCTGTGACAGAAAATCCCGGATCTGTATAAAACGTCCTATCTTCTGCGGCAACGAGTGCGTGCTGGGTAGAGTCGGGAATATCAGTTACCGGGATATATGATATGGATTTTGCCAAATCAAATGTATAGAAGGGCTGTCCGTTCCTGTCAAGAAGCGTCAAGCCTGTCTCTTGCCGGTTCATGACGCTGTCTTTGCTTTTTAGATCGTTGGCAAAATAAAGATAGGTTGCAGGGGGAATGATAATGAGAATAATAAAGATGATACTAAAAAAGTAAAGCAGTTTCTTTTTTGGGTGGCTAAACACTTTGCGGAAAGAACCATTCCAGCTCTTCTTCTGGACTTTTGTAACTCGACTTCTATGACTAAAATCTGTACGTTTTAAGCGAGAGCGTGGATGCATAGGCAGTAATTATATGTACTATTGATTGTACCATATATGCTTGGTATACTGGGTTTAATTATGGCTGATGACATGAATTCTAAATCTGAAGAATATTGGAAAGAGAAATTGACTTCCGAGCAGTATCATATTTTGCGAGAAAAGGGGACAGAACAAGCTTTTACCGGTAAATATTACGATAATCACGAAACCGGCATGTACGAATGTGCGGCATGTGGTCATAAATTATTCTCCTCGGATGCGAAATTTGAAAGTGGTTCTGGTTGGCCGAGTTTTGATAAACCTGAAAATCTGGAAAATGTGGAGCTGCATGACGATAGTAGTTTTGGTATGCATCGCACAGAAGTGCTTTGTAAAAATTGTGGTTCGCATTTGGGACATGTCTTTGAAGATGGGCCAAAAGAGACAACAGGACAACGATACTGCATTAACTCCTGCTCACTTAATTTCAAACCCAAAGAGAAAAAATAAAATAGGCAGCCATATGGTGACCACCTATTTTATTATCTATCATCATTGTGAGTTTTTATAAATCCTTATCGAATTTGTCTAAGGTATCATCAAGTATATCTGAACTTACTTGTGAAGTTTTCTTATCTCGTCCCGAAACTTTACCGCCTTTTCTTCCCCTGTGACTTACTTTAGATCTAGTTTGTGAGTCAAAAGTGTTTTGACTTCGTTTGTCATTTGTATTTACCATGTTGTATCACCTCCTTTCAATAAATTTATTTTACGATAGAGAATTAAGATCGGAGTAAAAAGGGTGTAAGAATGGTGAATAAGAATCTTTTAACTGCGGACTAAGTTGCACTGAATATCTGGGATTGTAAAATGAATTCCGAGAATTGTCCTAGAACGATTGGTCTGTACACAGACAAGTCGAAGGTGTGAGGTAATAGGATCGTCAACAATTACCTCTGATGGAGGAGTTGGAGTTGGTGACATGGTTGGTGTTGGCGTAGCAGGTGTAGGCGTCATTGTAGGCGCTGCGCCTGTTGTAGGAGTAGGTGTAGCTGTTGCTGTCGGAGTTGGAGTCATCGTTGGGGTTGGAGTCGATGTTGGTGTTGGAGTAACGGTGGGAGTAGGAGTAGATGTAGGCGTTAGCGTCATAGTTGGCGTTGCAGTAGGTGTTACTGTAGGGGTTGGAGTTGATGTAGGAGTAGGCGTTGGCGTTTGGGTAGGTGTAGGAGTAACAGTGGGTGATGGTGTAATAGTAGGAGTAGGTGTCAATATTGGCGTTACTGTAGGTGTAGGTTGTGCCGTAGGACTTGCTGAATTTCGGGGCATGGAAGTCGTTAAGAGAACAAAATCAGTAGAATTATGATCTGTATCAAATCCATTTCCAAATGTCGCTTCAGATCCACCCGGACTCAATGAAACTGCTGTAGAAGTTGAAGAGGCTTTTCTGATGATGCTTTGGCCTGCAGTTGGGTTGGGTGTAAAGTCTGCTGTTTCTCTGTCTTCCGCAGTTCCCATACCGACTTTATCAACGACAGTTTGTCCAGCATCACTGAGTATAACCGTATTATTTACTGCAATATGATTTGTTGTATTAGAATACAATTTATTTGCTGAGCCACTCGCGAGAGCTTCATTGGAGGTGATCAGAAAATAACCGCGTGAAACAATGGTACCTGAAAGACTTGCTACCAGATTTACGGGAGTTGCACTGATACTTGCAGTTCTTCTACTTAATCTCCAGTTTGCTAGATTAATATCAGAATTTGTTGGATTATATAATTCGACAAATTCATCATTGGCACTTGAGCCTGCAATTTGTACTTGAGAGATAACGATATTACTATTATTGGTTGCTGCTTTAACAATACTTTGTTGGTTTGTGGAAATAAAGAGAAGGACGCCTAGAGCATAAAAGATTGATGCGAGAAGAAAAACACGTGATAAATTCCTCATCTACCAATCTAATCATTATTTATAAATTGCGTCAATAGGACAAAGGATATCAAAATGTGTAGATGAGCTATTTAGTTTGATTCTTTAGAACGTTGTCTGTATTTTATCCCACAAATTAGGGTAATTTTTATCGAGTCCGAGCGTCCATATAGCAACACCCTCCAAATTTTGATTATTTGCGTAATCAAAGCGTGCTTGAATAGCACGATTATCCATTGGCCAGATTTGGTGATCTATCCCTGTTTTCTTATCTGTAAACCAACACCAGGTTTCTTCAGACAAGGCTTCCCACTGACACTGATTTTGTTTGATATCAGTATCTTCCCTAAATCGTGCATACGAGATCACCGCCGCATAACTATTAGGACTATTCATTGAAAATGTAGAACTATTACTAGTTGATCCGTTTGCCACTGCCCATTCCCAACCATAATAGGGAACACCCATGAGCAATTTGTCTTTCGGGAGATATTTCAGAAAATCTGCATATGTTGTTGTAACATCAAAGAAATATTTGCCTTGTTTGAACCCACTTATGGGTGCGACAGGCCCAGCAATATCAGAATTGTGTCCATAATAATCATACGACATGCCGATAAAATGATCATAAATAGGTATGAGTTTTGAGAAATCATACAGATTTGTTTGCTCACCTGAAAGGGGCATGATACTAAGAGTGAGGGTTGCGTTGGGATTTTGTGCTTTGAGCTGTGAGGCAAATTTTTTACTAAAGTACGTAAATTCCTGTTGATACATGGAGTCTGGTGTGCCTATATATTCAAAATCGATATTTACCCCATCTAATTTTCTTTCTTTGACTTGAGCAATCGTGTCGGAAATAAGATTTTGTTGCGCCGTATTACTACTGAGTACTGAGTCAATAGTGTCGTTGTCCAGGGCTGCGAGTGTAATTGTTACTTTTGTGCCTATGATATGTGATTTGGTAATAAAATCTTTTGTAGATTGCTTAGTCCATCCATTCCAACCGGGATCTGTCTCTCCATTTGCGATTGTTGCCAGGTGGCCGTCGGAATTGACGGTGAGACTGAAATAGTTTATCTCTGATAAGTCATTGGGTCGGAGATAGTGAATATCATCCAAATTCCAGTATGGAAGAAACCCAAGCACATATTTGTTGAGTTTGGAATGAGGTTCGACGAGCCTCTCCATAAAATATATAGTTGACGTAAGAGGTGGAGTTGAGGGATAGCTTTGTGAAAAATAAAACCATACACAAACCAGACCGAGAACCAACGTTACAACAATGCCAAAGAGGTGTTTCACTGTTTCATTATAAGGATCAGTAAATAAAATGCAAAGTTTATTGAAAAATAATTATTTTTTGTTATAATGCTCAAATCATGGCTGGTATAGAAAAAGATCGAGCACAACACCAAGAAAAGGATGGAGAATCAGAACAATCTACTAAAAAACCACTAAACTTCTCCAAAGAGAAGGTCAATCGCGCATTAGAAGAAACAAAAGCCGTAAATTCCAGTCTCATCAAAGGAGAATACCGTATAATGCGGGTCTATAGTATGGCAACAGCGGGTTTGCAAGATCGCATTTTTAGCCAACGACCATCAGATCGTGGAGAAAATGAAGAGAAATCCCGAGTAGTGGGTTTTTCTTTAGCTCATAGAGTACTTCGTTATGCCGCGCATGATTCAGGTATGCGCCTGCCGCCATTGAGTGATGATCTTATCAAAGATTATGAGGCTTATATCTCAGAATTTCCCGGCGAGTTAGAAAAAGGTTTCTCTCGCGATTACGTTGGACACGAAGAAGTTACCAATCTTGTTAATAATTTTTCAAACGATCACTCAAAAGAAGGTGCTATGATGATGTTTACTCTCTATGGCCGATTAGCAAATCCAAATCGCGAGCCTATCCTCATTCCTGCTCGTCCTCCAGCGCGTGTGGCAAGACCAAGAAGGCGTAGGTGTTCGGGTGGGTCAGAACAATTGGCTGCGCGTTAATTTTCTTACCATGCCTACAACTTTTTTCCTCTTTGACATTTTATTTTCCTCTTTGCTACGCTAGAGAGAGTTATGAATCGAGACTATAGTGTTATTACAGTTGGGGAATCCACAATTGATGCGTTTATGACGCTTGCTCATGCAAATTCTGATGCACATTTGGATAGTGAGAATAATGGTCTATGTTTTCGCTTCGGTGAAAAAATCGACGTTGAACGATATACATTCACAATCGGGGGAAATGCGACCAATGTCGCTGTAGGAGTTTCACGGTTGGGATTAAAATCGACATTGTGTACAGAAATTGGAGATGACGAGTTTTCTCTAAAAATTCGCAATGTCCTTGCGACCGAACACATCGAGCGAGTACTTGTTCATCAAGTTAAAGGACCCTCCAATTTTTCAGTTGTTATTAACTTTAAAGGTGATAGAACTCTTTTTGTTGAAGATGTAAAAAGAGAACATGATTTTCAATTTAACGACGTGACTGCTGATCTTGTATACCTCACAAGTCTTGCGGATGAATGGAAAAAACCCTATGAAACAGCCTTGGAATTTGCAGAAAAAAATAATTCAAAGATTGCTTTTAACCCTGGATCAAGACAACTTCGAGATGGTAAGGATATTGTCCATGCGGTTTTGAAAAAGACTGATATGCTTTTTCTTAATAAAGAAGAAGCAGAAATACTGTTGGGCGATAATGAAACAACCGAGCATGATGAAGCATATATGAAAGAATTACTAATGAAAATTCTCGAACTTGGTTGTAGGACCGTTGTGATTACCGATGGAAAAAGGGGATCATACGCAATGGATAATGAAAATGAATTCCACAAACAACATATTCAAGAAGGAAAAATAGTTGAGAGGACAGGTGCAGGGGATGCATATACTTCTGGATTTTTGGCTGCAACATTACATGGTTTGAATCTCGAGCAGGCGATGGTTTGGGGTTCCTGGAATGCAACGTCAGTTGTTGGCAAGATTGGTGCTCAAGCAGGACTCCTTTCTAAAGAACAAATGGAACAGAAAGTAAAATAACTATTTAATATCTCCCGCATGGTCGGCTTGGCCGAATGCTATCATTCTAGCGGCTATCATAACTTTATTTGCAGTACGTCCCTCAGCTAAATATTCTCTTGGGTCAAATTTTTCAGGATGCTCAATGAAGAACTTTCTGATTGCTGCTGTTACTGCTAGTCGAGTGTCTGTATCCACATTGATTTTACGAACTCCGTGCTGAATTCCTTTTTGAATTTCTTCGACAGGAACGCCCCAAGTGGGTTTGATTTGGCCGCCGTATTTATTGATTTCTTGCAATAATTCTTGTGGAACACTTGATGAGCCATGCATTACCAGATGAGTATTGGGAAGTTTTTTGTGAATTTCAACGATTCGCTCCATAACAAGAACCGTCCCATCGGGTTCTTTTGAAAATTTATAGACGCCATGACTTGTTCCTATTGCAACGGCAAGTGCATCAACTCCTGTTGCATTTACAAATTCTACAGCCTGGTCAGGATCGGTGAGGAATTCACTTTTCATGTCTCCGGCTCCTGCACCATCTTCGATGCCACCGATGACACCAAGTTCTGCTTCTACAGAAACACCTTTGGCATGCGCGTACTCAACAACTTCTTTGGTGACTCTGACGTTATCTTCAAATGAATTTGGAGTTTTGTGATCAGCTTGAAGCGAGCCATCAATCATGACACTTGTGTATCCCATATCAACGGCTGATAGGCATGCTTCTTTTGATCCGTGATCTTGATGAAGGACAATTGGGATTTCAGGATACAATTCATTGGCGGCAATCATCAGATGATAGAGAAATTTATCATTTGCATATTCACGGGCTCCGCGCGATGCTTGAAGAATAACAGGAGAGTTGGTCTCTTTTGCAGCTTCCATGATCGCCTGGATCTGTTCCATGTTGTTGACGTTAAATCCGCCAACACCATAATTTCCTTCTGCTGCTTTATCAAGAACCTTACGAAGTGTTACCAAAGCCATAATTCTTATCAATAGTAACGGGTTTAACCAAGAAAAGCAAGAGCATTGTGATTGACTTATTAGCCTATATATAGTAGAATTTGCGTATGGAAAGAGCTAGACCCAGCGCAGCAGGTTTCGAGATGGCAAAAGAAAAGTCTCTTCGTGGAGTAGAAGCATCTCAGGTTTATGAACAAATTATATTTGATGCAATAAAACATCATACAAGAGGCGCTGAACAAGCTGAGAGAACTGGAATTGGTAGTTAATAATTAGCTATTTCTCTTTCCACTTTCTCCGACTACAAAAAGACGCATCCATTTCTCCAACAATTGCACTATGTTCGGTGTTTGTGGCAATTAAAAGCTTATCTTTAGGCTCAAAATCATATATTTTTCCTTTTACCGTTACCTTCATTGATCCTTCACGGCATACTAAAAATTTTGTTTCGGGATGGTGATGTGGCTCGTAGATGAAATTTGCTTTATCCTTTATTAGTTGTGGACTAAATCCTTCTTCGTGCATGACTGCAATAATTTGTTTCTCTGGAGTATTTTTAAAATATGCTTTGTAGAACATAATGCTACTATAGCATACAATTTGACTTTAGAGGTTTGTCTGTTAGAATCACTTTTATGAGTGAAAGAGTACGGGTAGCTCAAGCTGATCGGAAGCGCGCGTTTCCACATAGTGAAAGGCAAATAAGAGAAATAATGCCTAGAGATGCAGAGGCAGGGTGGGTATATAGAAATTCACCGTTGCATTTGCGTTTTCGTCCTTTGTCCGCACAACGTAGGTATAGAACAGCTGAGAGTATAGTAGGACATAATTCAGCCGTACGCAGAAATTCACTAGTAGATCGTTTATTTCTTGTATCTCCATTTGAGCTTTCTTTCTGTCCAGTTCTTCCTGAGGGCGAATCCAGATTGAAAAACTATATTGAACATACATTAGTAGATAAGAAAGGTCATGCCGTAGGACTTGAGTTAGGAGGTGTAGGTTCAAAAGTTTTTTCACAGTTCACTTCAGGATTTTTCGAAAAGACCTGTGGAGTAAGTCTTAATGATTTTCGTGATAAAATCAATCCGAAGTTAAAAGGCAAAGATGCAAAGAGAAACCATACTGTTATTACAGGAAATATATTAGATGAAGCTACACAAGCTTGTGTAAAAGATGAGTGGCTACATGGGGAAAAAATAGATATTATTTTTCATCGTATGGCTGGAGGTAATGGCACAGTGCCTAAAGATCCTTTCTTTGTAAGTGAACAAGCGAGTATTTGGTATCAACTTTTGGCAGAAGGAGGGCTTATTTTTTCCCAAGTGCCTTATGCGTTTACATCGTATATTGAAGAATGGGCAGATCATATAAAAGATAACTATAAAGGTAAATTAGAATTACAGGTAGAAGATAATTTTATAAATGACTATGTACTCAGGCTTCGCAAACTTAATGGTGCTCCTAAAAAACTTCCTCTGTTGAGAGCATGGGATGTTATGGGTATACGTTTAGAATAAAAATTTACCAGTTCGTTCAGATGTAGGTTATTTTGTCGGCACTTTGATGGTGTCCCAATTTGTTCGGATGTGGTCCATTGCATATTTGAGGTCTCCGTGGACTTTTTTGCGAGGATTAAAGATCGCATGTGGGTCAAAAATATTTTTGGTTTCCTCAAAGAGTTTGATAATATCCTTTCCATACATTCCTTCAAGATACGGAGTTCGGATTAGTC
>JBEPUU010000022.1:0-11340 GCA_041691355.1 bacterium
ATACTACACCGATGGTTATGGCAGACCCTTTCAGGATCGGACAGGTATTTATCAATCTCATCGGCAACGCCCTTACATATACTCCAGACGGCGGGGATATCAGTGTAACTGTTTCTGACAGAAAAGATCATTTGGAAATTGCTGTAAAAGATAGTGGAGAAGGAATTCCAAAAGAAGCATTGCCAAGGCTCTTTACCAAATTTTTCAGAGTCTCAGGATCTCTTGAGCAAGGTTCCAAAGGAAGCGGAGTTGGTCTCTATATTACAAAATCCATCGTGGAACTGCACAAAGGTAAAATTTGGGCAGAGAGTACAGTAGGACAAGGTTCACTATTTAGCTTTACTCTTCCCATAGCAACAGATGAACAAAAAAATCAGCATCAACAACAGTCTTCGGGCAATGCTTTCTTGACAGTCAAAAACGGACAAGGTATCATAATTAGAAATAACCCTACACCAAATAAATAGATATACACTATGCGAAAATTATTAATTGCTGAAGACGATTTTTTTATCCGAGATATTTATAGTAAAGTTTTTTCCCTTTCGGGATACGATGTTCAGGTTGCTGTGGATGGAATGGATGCGTATGAAAAAATAAAAGCACAGCAATATGACATGATTCTTTTGGATATCATGATGCCACGAATGACAGGAATTGATGTTCTAAAAAATGTCCGAGCACTAAACACTCCGTCAAAGAGCACACCAATTTTTATTATCACCAATCTCGGACAGCAAAACGTCATCGAGGAAGCTTTTAAACTCGGCATGGACGGCTACATTCTTAAATCCCAAGTTTCACCACAGCAAATAGTCGACGAGATCAACAACTTCTTCATCAACAAAGAGTCAGCTCCTCAGGCATAAATATTAAGGGATGTAAACCACAAGTTCAAACAAAACGGATAACAACTTCCCTCTCGCGAGGCCCATCGAGTTCTACCAAAACTACTCTTTGCCAGGTGCCTAAATCTAAATGTCCTTTTGAAACAGGAATTGCAACTGACGCACCGATAATTGATGACATGATGTGATCTGGGGCATGAGCAGGATTGTGTGGGTGTCGATATTTTAATCTTGGCATAATTGCCTCAAATGCATCAAGCATATCAAGATCAGTTCCAGGATCAAGGTCAGCAGTTGTTATGGCAGCAGTTGTGTGTTTGATAAAGATAAAACATATACCTGAATCTTTTTTACTATTTTTAAACAGAGATTCAATCGTATCTGTGATATCAATTATTTCTTTTTTCTTATGAGTAGAAATTGTTATATCAGCCATACAGTAAGGTTTCTATACTATTATATAGTAAAACTGCGTGTAGCCTCGAGTTAGGTAAAGAGTGTATAGATCGTTACAAGGCCGGATATTGCCATTAAAGCCACAACGATCCATCCACATGCTGCAATAAGTGGATGACTTGTTCGCTCTTTCATAATTCTCTTATTACTAGTCATCTGGACAATTGGCACAAGAATAATTGGTGCGGCAAGTCCATTCAATACAGCTGAATAGATAAGCATTTTGATTGGGTTAAGGCCAATAAAGTTAAGTGCTAGTCCAAGAAGCATCGACAAAATAATAACTCCATAAAAAGCACGTGCATCTTTTAATTTTCGATACAATCCTTGTTTCCAAAGAAAACTCTCAGAAACTGTATATGCAGCAGAACCTGCAAGGATAGGAACAGCAAGAAGTCCTGTGCCAATAATTCCAAGCCCAAACAAAAGAAACGCTTGATTTCCGGCAAGTGGCTTTAGTGCGAGGGCCGCATCTGCTGCTGAATTAATATTTTTAATCCCATGCGAATAGAGAACAGCTGCACAAGTCGCAACAATAAAAAACATCACAAGGTTTGAAACAAACATTCCTGACCATACATCTGTTCTCATAGTACTTATTTCTTTATTAGTCACTGTTTCTTGCCTAAGTCTGATAGAGGTTTTGCCATGAAGAATTTCCTCTTCAACCTCATGAGATGTTTGCCAGAAAAAGAGATATGGTGAGATTGTCGTTCCGAGAATAGCGGTAACAAGAATAATTTGATCTCTTGAGAACGTTATCGACGGAATAACTGCATGGAAAAAAAGAGTTACAGGATTAAGACCAACTATCAAACCCGTCACAACATAAGAAAATAACACAAGAACCAACCACTTCAGATACCGCGCATATCGTTCGTATGGTGTATAAATTTGAACAAGCAACATAAAAAGAGTGAAAAAAATAACAAGAAAATAAAAATCAAATTTCGGTGCGAACAACTGAACTCCCTTTGCCATCGCGCCGATATCCGCGCCGATATTAAAGGTATTCGCGATAAAAAGAAGAATTGCACAGAGATACATTACTTTACGTGGATAGTTAATGCGGATATTTCCTGCAAGTCCTCTTCCTGTTGCCAAGCCTATCCTGGCACACATTTCCTGAACAATAGCCATGAGCGGAAAAGTAAAAAGTGCGAGCCAAAGAAGTTGAAAACCTGTTTGTGCTCCTTGCTGAGAATATGTTGCAATACCGGAAGGATCATCATCTGCAGCCCCTGTAACGAGTCCTGGTCCAAGACTCGTCCAGTAATTCCTTGCTCTTTTATAATGCGAGCCTACTACATTTGCTCCAATTTTCTTGGTAAGATCTACACTTTTCTCCAACGCAATCGAAGGAGCAGAGACAAACTCTTCAAATTTTTCCTCCATGTATTACCTCCATATATTAATAGTACCTATTTTAAAAAAGATAGCAAGCTTCAAACTTGACATCTTGATCAGTTAATCATATTCTTAATGTAGGACTAATTTAATGAGACAGTTACTGACATCACCGAAGTTTATTACTCTTACTCTAGCGGTACTTGCGCTGGTTATTATTCCTCTAACTCTTATTGAAGTACAGAGTCAACAGAACATCAAACAAAACGCTGAATCAATTCTCTGGGTCACAAATGAATCAGCAAGTACAGCATGTGCACCAGATGGAAGTGGTGCCAATATTGAAGTTACCTTTACCAACGCCGAACCACCGACTACTTCACTGGCCATGACAGTTGTTGCTAAAGACTCACAAACAGGTAAGTCAGTTAGCCTAGGTTCTATTAAGGGCGGAGCGAGTAAAACAAGCAGTATAAGTACTGGGAAAACTACACTTAATGCAGGAACAATCACCTTTGCACTCTCATGGTCAGACGGTCATGCCGGCACTGATAGCCGCACAGCACCATATAAAGCAGTCAGTTCATGTCTTCCAAAAACACCAACTCCTACACCAACTCCAGTGCCGACAGGACAACCTACACCTACTAAAGCGCCAACACCAACTATTTGCCCAACGTTACAACCTGTACAGAATATCCATATTGTTTGTCCGAATTGTCAACTTAACGGACAGAAATAATATAATTAAAATAGAGTGAATGTATCTAAGTCTTCAAAACCATTTTTAGTAACGTTACTGCTCATCACAATTGTTGGGATTCCTTTAACGTTGTACTCTCTTCAAAAAACACAGATTTTTCAAAACTTCGCATGGTATACCGAACAATCAGCCTCTACAATGTGTTCTACTGACAATGGAAATGCGGTTATAGATGTTAGTTTCTCCAATACCGAAACAGATAAAGACATGAACGTTAAAGCAAATGACCTGCAAACAGGAACATTTGTTGATCTTGGGACAATCAAAGCACATAACACAAAGAAAGCTGAAATTGATACAATGAAAAATTCGATCAAAAGCGGATCTGTTATCTTTAAATTAACTTGGTCAGATGGATCTTCAGGAACGGATACTAGATCAGCAACATATCCAGCAGTCAACAATTGTCCTGCTCCCCCAAATTTCTGTCCTGTATCAGGGCAAGACAATCAAGGGCTTTGTAAATGGACTCCTCTTGCCGGCGCAAAAGGATACAAGGTTGTTGTTACCGAAACAGACACCAATGCAGTTGTTCTCACAACAAGTGCGTCCGCAGACGCCAGTCAAATCGGTTTCCCAATGACTCCTGGCAAACCGTATCAATGTAATGTCTCACCAACAAATGAATGTGGTACAGGAACACCTGTGGCAAGTACACCTGTTGTTTGTCCTGTTCCATCAATTATACCTTCGCCCTCACCTTTGCCTTCGCCTTCGGGACCAGTTTGTCCAAGCGGAACATCAACTCAAGGAGTATGTCACTGGGATGCTGTAAGTGGAGCAACTTCATATAGCATTGTCGTGCAGGATATAACGACCGGACAAAATGTCACAGCTACCGTGCAAGCACCTAGTACGGAATTTTCTTTCGCAGACAATGGAGTCGATACATATCAATGTAATGTTATTGTGACCAATGTCTGTGGCAACTCTCCACCGGCAAATAGTCCTCCAAGCACCTGCACAGGACCAACACCATCAATTGTTATCTCACCGACACCGACCACGCCGGCTACTCCAACGCCTAGTCCTACGCCCACACCTACACCATTACCAACGGCAACACCGACACCGACGCCACTACCTACTGCAACACCAAAGCCGACGCCAACATCGATACCTCTTCCAACACCAACGCCTGTCGTGATTGTACGAACCATAACTTCACCACCACAGCAGACGCAGACGACCGTACAAACTCCAGGCCAAACCAATACAATTGTACAGCAAGTCCCAGGCCAAACCCAAACTGTTGTCCAACAACAACCGGTTGTACAACAAGTTGTAAGAACTCAAGTCCCAACGACACCAGGACCGACAATGGCTCCAACAGGCAATACAACTCCGACATACGTACTTATTGGAACAAGTGCTCTACTTCTGTTGGCCGGAGGATTGATATTCTTTATACTGTAGTAATTAAATCTTAATATGGAAATGTGGTGAGGGAATTGTCATCCTGAACGAAGTGAAGGATCTCTTGTGGGATTCTTCGGCAAAACCTCAGAATGACATAATTAAACCTTCTCAAACTTCACAGAGTCATAAAATGTAGGATCGGACTGCAGTATCAGCTCTTTTGATTTCACTTGATCTATGTTGATAATTCCCTCCATGTGATCAATCTCATGCTCCATAACTCTGTTTAGCATTTTCCCAAATTCTGTATCATCTTTTGTATCCCAATACTTTTTTTTCCCTTGTTCATCTAGGTACGTACATTCAATCCACGCCGGACGAATTACAGGCGCAATAATAGGAAAAGCACTCATGCACATTTCGGAATAGCGGTACTTCTTTTCTGAAACTTTGGTAATTTGCGGATTTATTATAATAAGTAGATCCTCATTAAGACCAATAACTGCGAATCGCTCAGATATCCCTACTTGAACCGCGGCAATTCCTCTCCCATACCCTGTCTTTTGCCGATATGTAAGCAAACAATTTTTTAGATAGGCAAATTTTTCTTTCATTGCTTTGGAAGTAATTTGCGTAAGTGGAACTTCTTTTGAAGGCTTTCTTAAATCTTCAGATTCTCCTATTTGATAAATAAAGTCAGCAAGAAATGCAGAATCTATACATTTTTCTTTTTTAAACTCTCGAAATGGAGGAGGAATCGGCTTCCAATTCATGTAAGTAGTATACCATGTACAAAATAACTCATATCTTTTATACTCACTCAAAACTCAATAAGTTGGGTATACAATAGAAATATGCCAACAATATATCGATTCTTTCTTGGGCTAATTATCGCAGCCGGTTCGCTTACATTTATATCACTTATCGCAAACGCTGGACTTTATTTACTTGCATGTGCACCAAAAGCAATGGATTTTCTTGCATTTTTTACCGGTGCGCAACTCTCAGGTACAGCACCGACCAATTTATATAATCTTCACAGTCAACTTCTTACTCAACAAACTATTTTACCAATTACCAAAACTATGTCCATTTTTATAACATTCGTTAATCCGCCATTTGTAGCATTACTATTTACACCATTTATCAAGATTGGACTAGTAAATGCATATCTTGTCTGGCTTGTGATAAACACACTTTTTTTGGTAAGCATTTGTTATCTTGGTTGTCGTCAACTCAAGTGGTCTAAACTATATATAGTCATACCTGTAGTACTTGGAATAGCAACATTTATCCCAATACTCACCTCACTTCTCATTGGTCAATTAAGTATCTTACTCAGTCTCGTACTTTTGCTGGCATGGATTTTTTTGAAAAAAGGATGGGATTTTCGAAGTGGTTTGATGCTTTCATTACTTCTTATCAAACCTCAATTTCTCATCTTGCCGTTTCTCGCTGTTCTTATCCAAAGAAGAAAAAAACTTACGTATGGACTTATTACAGGGATACTAGTCCTCCTTCTCGTTTCATACTTTCTTATGGGAGCAAACGGCTTATTAACCTATATACAATCACTCAGTGCCGCATCAAATGGAGATACTAGATACGATGTCGATCTCATGGCACAACATTCAATCCAAACGCTTCTTCTCATCGTATTTCGGACACAATCGCTCGCTACTATTCAAATCCACTGGTTGATAACAATTCTGTGTATTATAATTCCAACGCTATTTATGTGGGCGAAAAAATTTCAGACAACTTCTTCGCAATTTTCTATTCAATGGGCGATCCTCATTCTGGCAACCCTTCTGACCTCACCACACACACATTTCCATGATTTAAGCTTTTTAGTTATTGCTGCTTTCATGTTGCTTTCTATAATTCCTAAACTAAAACCCAAACAGAAAAACGTCATCATTACACTAATAATTGTAGGATATCTCCTCGAAATAATTGGATATTTCCTCGATGTCCAGACAAAAATGCAAACAAGACAACTGTGGATTGTAGGAAATGTACTCTATATGCTTATTTTTTGGCTGCTACTTTTGAAATGTGTAAAGAAGAAGATGAAAACTTAGAAGCAAAAATGGAATTTACATATAGGTAAATCACCGTCTAAGAACCATTTATTTTCAAATTTCACCAATTTAATAGTTTGACCTGAAGACAATTGACACAGACCATAGGTATTTGTCCTCTTAACCAAACGTGTACATCCTCGGAATACGTAATAATTTTCAAATGTACTATGTGCTTTTTGTAATATAAGGATCCAATTAATAGCAATTGCGGCAAGAATAATGAAGGCAAAAAGACAAACCCATATGATGCCACGGTTTTTCTTTTTCATACAAGCAATTATATCAAAGTTCTTTTTATCTGTAAAATTCATATAGAACCAGCCTCAATTAATACATTTCATGTTGCAAAAGAGGATCATTTTCTACTATTCTAGAAGAGTGCCAAAAAAGATAAAGCAAAAAAAAGCCTTACATCTTAAAGAAAGAAAAACAGCAATATATTATCTTCAAGGATATTTTCTTTCTATGTTCATAGCTATCCTTGTTGTTACAGTTGGAGGCTTTTTTATAAAACCCCCAGTCCCGTGTGCAAATTCAAAAACCTGTCAAAGCGATCTCACCCAACATATTGACAATAATATGCTTGGAACATTTGATGGGCATACGATAGTTCCACCAAAGATTGATTTGGCGCAAGTCAATTCCGGCATTTCTGTCCTCGGAGCAAGTACTTCAGCAGGTGAAAAACATATTTACGTAGATCTCACAACACAACGTTTATATGCATATCAAGGGGCCAATTTGATCCTAAATACATTTATTTCTTCAGGCAAATGGGATCCTTCGCCTGTGGGCAACTTTCATATCTGGGAGAAATTAGTATCTACTCGTATGGCAGGAGGATCGGGAGCTGACGCATATGATCTGCCCAATGTTCCATATGTTATGTATTTCTATCAGGATTTCGGATTTCACGGAGCTTATTGGCACAACAATTTTGGTCATGCAATGAGTCACGGATGTATCAATGAGCGCACAGTTGATGCAAAAGCACTCTTTGAGTGGGCAGATGGACCAACTGGCGACCAACCCGGCACAGCAGTCTCAATTTGCAATTCATTTTCACCACCGAATAATTGTGTCCAGAATAATCCGTTAAGTAGTTAAAATAGTATGATATTAAAAAAATATTTAGAACTTGAAGTCCTTGTTTTTATACTTGCCGGCGCTTTGGTGGGCTACTTTATGCTTGCCCATCAGAACACTCATCAACAAACCCTCATCCAAGCTATTCAGACTTCAAATCAAACCCCAATCCAACCACCCGCTTCTCAAATTGTAGGCACCAGTCCTACAATAACTCCATTACCTACCGTCACACCTACTCAAAATATAGTCAAACCTGCAAAACCATCTACCAAAACCCCAGTCGTATTTACTCCGGCGATATCAACTACTTCACAAATCTCATCAGACGGCTCAAGAAAAGTCACTGTAGATATAGTTGGCAACAAAGATGGCAATCAGACATATGAGGTACTTATTGATAATGGACCAATTATCTATAGTCAAACACTTCCCTCCGGAAGTAGCATCAGCATTCCTTATAACACATGGTCTCCTAATAATACATATTTCTTTCTTCAAGAAAATTCAGGAAATCTAACACAAATTATGGTATTTGATGGAAGTGGTAAATCATTCTCAAACGGTAATGAATTTCTTGATCTAACTGGAATTTTTGCACAACGAGTTACAAAGTATGCATTTGGACAAGCGACAGGTTGGGCATCGAATAATTTAATTATTATTGAATCCAAACGATCTGATGGCACACAAGGTCCATCATATTGGTTTGGAGTACCTGGTGAAAGTGTTACCTATCTCTCAACCCAATTTTGAAAGCATTCTAAAAAAGTATATAATCAAACAATGAAAAAAGTTGTTGTCATCACTGGCGCATCAAGCGGACTTGGAAAAGAAATTGCCAAATTACTTTTGCAAAAAAAAGAATATCAACTAATTCTTTCAGGGAGAAATGAACAAGGTTTGAGTGAGTTTAACGATAATGAAAACGTAAATATCATAATTGGAGATATTACCAAAAAGGAAACTCTCGATGCAATTGAAGAAGAGGTAGAAAAAGTTGCCCGAATTGATATCCTTATCAACAATGCAGGGATTATTTATACAAAACCTTTTATAGAAAACCTAGAAGAAGAACTTGATGATCTTATCGCAATAGATCTCAAAGCACCTATGCTTTTAACTCAACGCATTTTCCCACTGATGATCAAACAAAACTCAGGACATGTTATCAACATCAACTCCAGCGCCGGCAAAGAAGCAAAAGCAAATCATACAATGTATTCCGCAGCAAAATTCGGACTAAAAGGGTTTACTGATGTGTTACGAGTAGAAGCTAAACCACATAATATCCGCGTGACAGGATTTCACCCAGGTGGAATGAATACTGAATTTTACGATCATATGAAAGGAGTCCCTGTAGAAAAATATATGGATCCAAAAAAAATTGCAGAAATTTTAATACACATTATCGAGACAGACCCTTCAATCGCAACTGATGAAGTCGTTATCAACCGCATGACGAAATAATTTTAAATTCTCAACTCTTCTGCTATACTTCAGGTATGCTCTCTCCTTTTCAAGCGATAGTACTTGGCATTGTTCAGGGAATCACGGAACTTTTTCCTATTTCAAGTCTCGGTCACAGCGTAGTTCTACCACGCCTTCTTGGATGGAATGTCGATCAAACTGCACCATTCTTTCTTACTTTTCTGGTCGCTACACATACGGCAACTGCACTTGTTCTTTTTTTCTATTTTTTCAAAGATTGGAAGCGCATTGTTCTCGGTCTTATTCGTTCACTCATAGAGCGTGAAATAAAAGAAAGCGATGCTGATGCGAAATTGGGCTGGCTAATTGTCGTTACAACAATCCCTGCGGGAATACTTGGAATATTGTTTGAGAAATCACTCCAAAATCTTTTTGCCAATCCCTCACTTGTTGCCGGCGTGCTTATTCTCAATGGATTGTTACTTTTCGGCGCAGAGTATTTGAGAAAAAAAAGAAAAGAAGAAACCCCTACACATAGCAATGAACGAATAGCACGTCTTTCATGGTTTCAGGCTGTAAAGATAGGACTTCTTCAGTGTGTCGCGTTAATACCTGGATTCTCTCGAACAGGAGCCACATTGACAGGAAGTTTACTTTCAGGTCTCTCGCATGAAGATTCAGCTCGTTTTTCATTCCTTCTTGCAACACCCATTATCGGTGCGGCATCTATTTTGAAACTCCCAGAATTAGCAAATTCAAACAGTTCAGCAATTCTTTCTGCTATTCTCGGAGCTCTTGCTGCAGGAATAGCCGCATTTTTCTCCGTGAAATTCTTAACGAAATATTTTCAAACAAATACTCTAACACCTTTTGCGGTCTATTGTACAGTTGTTGGGGTATTACTCAGCTTGCTTTTCTTCTTTCACTGATTTTTTCTTGCCACTTTGAAACCAGGCAAAGATAAAACATCCCACTCCAAGAATAAATGAACCAATACCGTGTTTGTAATGATGACCTGTAAGAGATCTATCATACCCAGGAAAGAAGCTTGGAAGATAACGAGCAGGTTCCATAAAGTAAACTACGGAAGAAACAATAAGAATTATTCCTACGATAATAGCAACGATAATAAGAATCTTATTCACAAGCTTATTGTCTGATACAAAGGTAATATTGTCAACTATCTCTTACATATTTTTTATCCCTTTTGCCAAGATATGATATTATCAAACAGTCCTATGATCAAAAAATTAGTTATTGCAGTTGTGGGTCTAGTAATAGGAATTCTTATCGGTGGATATTTTACTTTTTTCAAACCGCAATTAGCGCTGCAACCAAAAGAACAAACTACCAGACAAGTAATCGGTTTTCTTCCTTACTGGCTTTTGGATAAAACAAATTCAAATGAAGATAACGAAATAACAACTCTCGCTTATTTTGCATTAAATGTCGATGGCAATGGCCATATTGCCAAACTCTCAAATCCGCAACAAGAAGAACCAGGCTGGCATGCTCTCAATTCAGGGAATGTAGATTCATTATTTATCAACGCTAGAAAGAAAAATATTAAGCTTTCACTAGTCATATCAAGTGGAGATGCACAGGCAATCAATCAAATGGTGAACAAACCAGTAGTAAATGCAAATAACCTCATCAATGATGTAACTCCTTTGATGAAACAGTATCACTTCCAAGATCTCAATCTTGATATCGAAGATACATCTGTTGCATCCCCTGCCGCGCGTATGCATTTTACTGAATTTGTGAGAGATGTCAGACACCTGATGAATGAAAAAAAACTTGGCACACTTACTATTGAGATTAGCCCTACCGATGCAATTATTCCAAACCTTATAAGTACCAAAGATGTCTCCTCGTATGCGGATTCTGTTGTTATTATGGCGTATGATTATCACTCTTCCGTGTCATTTGTTACCGGACCGGTTGCTCCTTTAACTGGAGC
>JBEPUU010000023.1:0-11056 GCA_041691355.1 bacterium
TTGCAACTCCACTTGAGAGTCCAGCAGCATCTTCGTCAATTCCACAAAATCTTCTTAACATGACAATTGATGAACTCGATTTACCAACAAGAATTTACAATAGTTTGAGAAACGGTGGCATTGAGACAATTGAACAGCTTCTTTCAACCCCTCGTAAAGAGTTGGTTTCTATGCGCAACATGGGCGGTAAATCAATTTCAGTAATTGAAGAAAAATTAGGAGAAAAAGGAATTTCTTTAACCAACGTATAAAAGTAAATCCGAAATTCGAATATCGAAATTCGAGACAAGCTCAAAAGACCAATGCCCAAACCATAAAAGGTTTTGAGAATTAGTATTTTGATAATTTGAATTTGTTTCGTATTTTAGGATTTCGACATTCGGATTTTTTTATTATTATGAAAAAGCAGGTATTCGGCAGACATTTTAAAAGAGACGCAAACGAAAGAAAAGCACTATTCAAAAATTTGCTGACATCTCTTGTCATTGAAGAGAGAATTACAACAACTGAAGCAAAAGCAAAAGCTATTAAAGCAGCTGCCGATAAATTGGTTACCAAAGCAAAAAAAGGCGGGCCGGATGCCTTTCGCGCTCTTGCACCAGATGTGCGTTATGATGCAGTTGCAAAATTAGTAAATACTATCGCACCACGATTTACAGAACGCCAAGGCGGCTATACGCGAATTATCAAAGTTGGACGCCGTGTGGCAGATAATGCACCACAAGTAGTTATGGAATGGGTAGTTAGAGAAGAGAAATTAGAAATAAGTGATGAGAAATCGAAGAAGGATGATAAGGGTAAAAAAGAGACAAAGAAAGGTGAGACAAAAGCAGCGACCGTAGCAGTTGCCAAACCTGGAACGGAAGCAAAGGTAGCAAAGACATCATCACTAAAGCAATTGGTGACACGACAAAAAAAAGGATAATCTATGAATCAAGCTAGTACACAATCAACAAAAATAAGTGATATCAAAAGGACATGGCATTTGATTGATGTCAAAGATAAGACACTTGGCCGCATCTCAAGCGAGATCGCACAACTTCTTATGGGAAAGAGCAAACCATATTTTGTTCGCAATCTTGATTGTGGAGATTTTGTGGTAGTTGTTAATTCGAAAAATGTTAAAGTAACCGGTAAAAAAGAAGTGAAAAAGAACTATTATCGTCATTCAGGATATCCAGGAGGATTCAAAGTAGAGACACTTAAAGAATTACGTCAGCGCAAACCCGAAACTATCATTACACATGCTGTTAAAGGAATGTTGCCTGATAATAGGTTGAAGGATAGAATGTTAACAAGACTTTTTGTCTTTGCAGGAGAAGAACACACGTATCAAGATAAATTTAAAAATTAACTATAAAGTATGGCAGAAGAAGCATTACCAGTAAAGAAAAATAAAAACGCAAAGACAGACTATATCTTTGCTGTCGGTCGTCGAAAATCATCTGTTGCTCGCGTGCGATTGCATGAACATGTCAAAGCAGATTTGGTATGGGGTGAAGCAGCTGTGAAAAAAGGTGAGCTACTTGTTAACAAAAAGCCAATTGCGGACTATTTTTCAGGTGAAGTTTCAAAGCGATTATATACTGAGCCTCTCCGAATAACAAATGCTCATCAGCTAAATTATGCATTTACCATAAAAGTTGCCGGTGGTGGACCATCAGGACAATTACAAGCTGTAATTGCAGGCATTGCAAATGCATTAACTAAATTGGATGAGGAAAAATATCGACCTACTCTTAAGAAAAAAGGATTTCTTACCCGCGATTCTCGTATCCGAGAGCGACGTGTTGTAGGTATGGGTGGAAAGTCACGAAGAAAGAAACAATCTCCAAAGCGATAAGGTTCTTCTGTTCTTTGTGAGTACAAAGAACCAAAAACTCTGCATTTTTTTGATGCTACATTACAAAATTTATTTACGCTCTATGCAGTAATATCGATATCTTTTATTTACCGTCTTCCTCCAGCCATTCCACCTGCTGCTCCAACTGTTTGGAAAGCTGCTGCTGCTGTGAGTGCTGCGGCTGCGACGGGTATTGCTGCTAGAATAAGAGCCAATATACCAATTTTTTTACCTTTGTTTTCAGTGAAGAACTTTTCTAATTTTCCTCTAGTTTCTGTATCCAAATGATAACTCGTATCTAAAAGATTTTGGTAGAGACTATTAACTTGTGCTTCTCCAAGATTGCCATATATCTTGTCTGTTAACTCTTCGCTCATCTTTGTAAAATCTGCATCTTTATTATCAACAACAAGTTTGCAGAATTCCCTTGGGTCTTCTAGTGCATTCTTATATTCTGTTCTTTTTTCAGGAGGTACATTTTTACTGTCAAAAAAATCATCACGCTCTTTTTCGGCAGCAGCAACTTCTTTCGCGAATTCTTTCCCAGCTTCAGTATTGGGGTTTAAGAGTCTTTCTACTTCAAGCTGGGGGACTCCTGATTGTTTATTAAATTCTCTGACTTGTTCAAGAACTCCTCTACTAGTAATTGCTCCCATTGGACCGGTTGCCATATGCGCACTATCCAAGGTTACCTCCAAAGATGCTATTGTCTGATACTCTTTATTTTCTGTAATATCTACACCTGGTGCTGCATTTTTTCTCATTTCTTCCATTTCTTGTCTAAATCCAACTTTTTGTCGCTGAAGTACACCTCCTACAGTATCGAGGCTTCTGGTTCTCCTTTCAGTATCTGTAAGGCTGTCTGTAGAAGGGTTAAATGAATTTTCAATATCTTTTAATTGCTCAGCAGTAATTTGGGAATAATCTGTACTGTCTTCGGCATAGAAACTAACAATTTTTTGTTCAGTCCCTGAAAAATTCTCTTGAATATCTTTCGCGGCCTTTGCTAGGTGTTGTTTCGCAAGTTCATCTCCTGTTACGTCAACAGTAATCGTTTTTGTCTCATCTGCTGGATCTTTTGCTGTACATGCATAGACTCTTTTGCCATCATCGTCAGTTTTGCCTTCTGTCAAATAGTGTAGATCTACACTTACACCTTTTGTATCAGTTACTGTTAAATTGATTCCTTTTCCTTCACTACCGTCCTTTGTGTACGATCCCTCTGGAAATCCATTTTTTAGTTGTCTATACACATATAATTGAAACTGCGCATCACTCAAGTTATTTACATCCACTAAATCAAGTCCAGCTTGCCATTGTTCAGTTGATTTGTCCAGAAGATCCTTTGCAACTTCTTCAACACGTTCTTTAGATGCTTCTGGGAAATCAACTTGTTCGGGTGCTTCCACTATGGGAGAATCTTCGGGTTTACCACTATCAAGTGGAGAAGGTCCAGTACTCAGAGGATCGGGACCATCTACGGGAGGCATAAGTGAACTTGGCAATTCTGGTGGACGGAAATTTCCCTCAGCGATCTCCTTAAGCATCTCAGGTGTAGGGTGATAAGATGTCTTACGATCTGGAACATACGGAACCTGTTCAGGACGCGGAGGCCGTGTAGCGGTCTTGCGGTCTATTGTTGATCGAGGTGGACCGCCACCTTCGCCTTCTGCTCCCATATATGATTTAGCTTACTTGAAATTTCTCTGCAATACAAGTACCATAGATTGTGAAGTATTGTTTATATGTCAGAAACACCTGCACCTACCATGTCCAGAGAAGCCGCAGCAAAAGCACCAGTCGGTGATAAATTACCCTCGGAGAACATTAGTCCTACAACTACACCTGATGGATTTGGGAGAAGATTATTTCGAAGACCCATAAGAGAGGCTGAAAGAGACGCTAAGAGATCACATGACTTTTCAGATGTTACGGTTCCACGTGGAGAGGTTGCCTACGGAAGTGGAACAGGAGATAAAGTAGAATTCACCAGAGGGTATGACTTGCGCAGGCAGCGTACCGGAGAAAGAACAACAACAATAGAATCGGAGACAGTAAGAAAAAATTTTGATTTTTTGTGCAACTATGTCTCTAGACTTGGTGATGATAAAGATATCGAGGCCATACTTCAAGATCCTGCGAGACAAACAGATAAGCTTCTTATGGACAAACTCTCCAAGGTTGTCCTTGGTCCGGATAGTAGGCCCACAAAACGTACAGTAGATATGGATAAGGTGTATGAACACCTTCAAAGTTCGGATGGAATGATATCAACAACAATGTTACTTGAGGAAGAAAATCTTTTGATTACGTTGGGGGCGGGTATGACTGAGCGACTGCAACATCAATTCTCAAGAGGACAGAAAGATCAGCAACGGTCAGGTAAGGCTGCAGTTGATATAGTTCCCACAATTCCTGGTTTGGCTAAAAAAACCCTAAATCAGGCATTATTAGGTTTGGTAAGTGCTGGATATGTCGCTGTAGGAACAGGTAAATCAAAATTAGAATTCAAGAGTGACGATGAACTGCTTTACGCGGTGGTTGATGAAACTAAGAAAGATCCACAGAAGCTAGCATATTTGCGAGCAAGGACAGGTATTGATCTTAGTGGAGTAAATGCAACAAAGACCGTAACAGGCAGTCCTACAATCACTTTTGAACCATGGTATAACCCTGATCTTGATTCATTGAAGGCTCGTGCAACAAATGCACTTAGTCTCAGAGCTGAAAATCTTGAACAGCTTGGTTTTGATAAACCCGCTCGAGTGGGTGGCCTTGTACCAAGACACCGACAAATTCGATTTGCAGAAGAATTTATTTTTGATGAAGGAAAAGACAGATGGCATGGGATATCAATGCCTCCGGATTACTCGTCTCGACGACCGACGAGAGCTGAAGATCTTCCTGTAGGATATACCGGGGAAATTCTTAATAGATATGGTGAGCTTTCTGCTGCTCATGCTCCTGGTGCAAGTAGGTATGAGCGTTTGAATGATATGGCACAGGCTCGAAGTGAAGTCCTTGCACGGTATTTGCAAAGAGGTGAGGCTGAGCGTAGAGCTGTTGCTGATGGAGTAAAAGAAGGAAAGGTGATAGATATTTTGAAGGAAAAACAAAAGAGAATGAAAGAAAAGCCTGATGATTTTCGAGCCGAACAACGAACAAAGCTCATTGATAAAAAAACGAAAGCTGAGGCAGCAAAAGCCGCTGCTGAGGCAAAACGCGCAGAGCTTCTCGGGGGACCTGATGCGCTTGGTGATAGGACTAAAGCTGTACGCGCTCTTGAAGAATCACTCACAAGTGATGAATTCGGAGTAGAGATAAGTGACGATATGGAGCAAGCGATAAAAGAGAGAAGAGACGCCTTGCAGCGAGAAGTTAGGAATGCACTTGTTCCTTTGAAAAGATCGCTACAAGAGAGATTTAATGAAGCGAAAGAGGCAGAAACTCGGGTTCTTACAGGATTTAAAGATGCAATGGATAAAATTCCGACAGGCGTAAAAAGTGTAAATGTTGCAAGTCCTGCTGACTCAATAACTGCAGCATTAAGTTCAGTAGAAGCACGATTTAATCCTCTACTTGCTCCTTTACAGGTAAAATACGATAGATTGGCACAACAATTAGAAGCACTTGAAGCAAAAAATATAGAATATCAACGTGCTGTGTCTGGAGAAAAAGGAGCACTTCTTGAAGTCCGCGCTAAGGAGCCAGAAATGATCAAAAAATCACAAGATGCGGTAGATACATTTCTTGGAGGAGGAACTCCTCTCCTGCCTAGTATAGATGATATACGTACAAATTCTATCCAAGATCTCGTGAATATGCAAACAACCGGAACGCCGGAGGAAAAATTAGAGATTGCTCTTAATGCGAAAGCTCAAGAAGAAGCAGTACGCACTACCCCAATTCCTAAGTATCAAGAAGACGTTCTTAATGACTTAAATGCTATGACTCCTCCAATCACTCGGGACTATGTCCTGCGACTTGATCCATCAGATCTCTATACTATTTTGGAAGCGCATTATGCGCCAAGCAAGGATGCTAAAGAAAAAGCTCGTAAAGGCGCAAAGGCTGCTTTTAAAGGTGCTTCTACACGACTTCGTGCGTTGGCAGAAGCACAAGCAACACAAGAAGTAGGATATTATGAAGGCACTATAAATACAACGGATGATGAAATTAAGAAATTATCTGACTTCAAAGAAAAAGAACCAGAAGTGGCAGCGGCAGTGACTATTCTGGAAAATGTCACAGATAAAGGTGAGGATGGTACGTTGAGTAGGGTCTATGAGATGGCAAAGGATCCACAAAAAGTTGCTGATTTGATAAGTGCTGCCCCTGTAACAGCTGCGGACAGCGGCTTTTCTCAGGCAGAAATAGATTTAGGAACCGAGCGTTATATTATAGAATGGTACCGTGTACTTTTCCCCCAATATATGGAAGATCCAGAAAATAGAGATGAAATGTTTAATGCTATCACTCGTATCTTGCCTCCAGCTGAGTTGAATAATTTTCTTAATACGCATTTCTATGGGGTCAGCGGTAATGAATTAAGTCAGACTACAAGAGAGCTTGTTAATAGAGTAAAAGAGTATGCTTTAGCAGCATAATATACATATGAAAGTTACAACAGAATCAATTATCAAAATGTTGCCATTTGAATTTGAGTTCAAAAAAAATCTCCTTGATTCATGGGATAGCATGTCTTCGGATCAAAAACTCGACATGACTGAGACATTGTGGGATGCATATTCTGCTGTGTATGACATACTATTTGAGAAAAATATGCAGGAAGCATTTCTTAAAGTTACTGAAGGTGCGGACTCTGCGGATAGTGGTCTTTATGACAAAGTTAAGAATAAGACAGAAGAAGAAATCCAACATCTGGACACTGAAGGTAGTGCATCGGTTGATTTATCAAATACGCGTGAAGAATTGGAAAAACTGCTCAATAATACTCCAAATTGATCTTACTACACATTGACACAGAGAGAAATAAATAAGTATTATTAATATATGGATACTAATTATTCACTTTTTATTGATGAGTTGATTAAAAGGAGGAATTTTCCTGATCTTACTCCTGAGGTACGGGAAGAATTGAAAAAAGATGTGATGGAGCGGCTGGATAGTTATATTTTGGATCGTATTATTGATCTTTTGTCTGAGGAAGACTCAGAGCAATTTGTAGAAATGATGAAAGAAAAGAAATCTATCGAGGAACTACAGCAGTTCGTTAAAGGACATATAGATAACTATGAGTCTTTTATGAAGGAGACATTTGCCGATTTTGCTTCTTCATATTTGAGCAATGAAAGCATTGAAAGTGAAGAGTAAATAATATATACTATATAGAGTATGAGTAAGAAAAGCTTAGATACATTTATTGACAATCTTATTGATCAACGTGGCTATAGTGACGCACCTCAGGAGATCAAAGAGAAATTGCATACAGACCTCAAAGTAAGACTTGACGAGTTTGTGATGACACGAACTGTTTCTGAATTTTCAAGCGAGGAAGTAAAGGAATTTGAAAAATTGCTCGATGAGAATAAACCGACAGAAGAACTCAAACAATTCGCAAAGGATCATATCGCAGACTATACGACATTCATGACAAGTACGCTCTTAACATTTCAAGACGCGTATCTTACTTAAAAATTATGCCAGGAGAACAACCACCAGTACCAGCAGCTGAAAAACTACAAAAAAATGGGGGCGCTACTGCAATTCTAGATAAGCCTTCAGCAGTTTCGGCTGCACCCGATGCAACCCCTTCAAAAACGGATTTATTCAAAAAAATGGTAGGTTTGGGATCTCAACCAGAAACAATTTCTCCAGCATCATCAACTTCAGCTCCTTTATTAGAGACAACCGGTGAGGGAGTTGTGGCAGCTGCAGAATTATTGACCAAACAGGCTTCACCAGAGCCTTCATCAAGTCCTGCTCCTGTTATGGAAACATCTCCAGTAAAGGGAGATTTTGATATTACAATTGCGAGTGTTAAAGGGCACGGAGGAAAAGACGTTGTTGAAACCGCTTCTGCAAAAGTCGCACATGCAAAAATGCAGGAGAGAATGTCTGGCTGGCTTCAAAAATATAAAATAGGCAACAATCAATCAGCCGAAGGGGATTCACGAACGGAGCGTGTGGTGAAAGGTGCTAAAACAGCTGGAGAATTACTAAAAGCTTCCGCAAAAGAAGCAGCAGGACATCCTCTTGCATTTGCAGGAAGAATGTATGAAGGAAGTATTATTCAAAGTGCTGTGCGTGCAAAAGAATCACGAGTCGCAATGGCTGAAATGGCGACATTGGCTGTAAATGATATGTCTACACCATTACGAGGGATGATTCAAGAAGCTGCACGAGAACAAGTTACAGGAGACAGTTCTGCTAAGGGTGTTGTTGGAAAAGTGGGAGACGGAGTAAGTGAGCTTATACGACGAGCCAGTGCTGAGAGAACAAGAGTCGAAAAAGCAGAACAACTAGTCGCGCAAAATTTGCGTACAGCTTTAACAGCTCCAGAAGAAGAATTGACAGATTATCAAAAGAGACTTCGTACCTCACCTCTTATGGGTACATATAAAAATGAATTGACCGGACAGACAGCAGCCCATGAAGCAATGATCAAAAGTAATGCTGCTCGTGAAGCATTGGGAGAAGTGAGCACAATGCAAGAATTGACGGGTCGGGAAAAAGTAGCGTTTATCGATGCGTTACAAGGACTTACTCTTGAGGCGGTTACAGGAGATTTCTCCGGACCTGAAGCTCAACTCAAAGTAATAGATTTTCTCCAAGATGCTGGTTTGAAAAAAGATTTATCAACACAAGCAACCAATATCCAGTCTGCTGTTGAAAAGATTGCAGACACCATACGATCAACTGATGGACATATAAAGGGAGCGGCAGCAATAGATGCTGTAATGACATTTTATGCAGATACATTTGTTAAAACTCAACTTGGAGAACTCAGAGATGAAACAGCAGCAGAAATAAAAACACCTCGATCTCGTACTACTGAAAAAGCCATTGCTCGTTTTAAAGAACATGGAGCAGCAGAAGATTTGGTTGGTGATCCAGCAATTGCACGGGCAGAGTTATTGAATGCAAAGAATAAAGAAACTGCCTATGCTCTGGTTGGTGCGTTGGGAGCGACGGCCGCTTCACGATTGTTTAGTAAAGCTGCAAGAATAGCGACAGCTCCAGCTCTTGGTGCTGGTGCGTTTGGTGTTGCAGCAGGGCGTGCAATTCGTCGGTCAGGACAAAATGCAGAAATAGGTATGGCTATTGCGCAGACAAAAGCAGCACAAGGTCAAGAAGTTGGAGGAGAGCAAGGAAGAGTTGCAACAATTGCAATGCAAGATGTTGAGTCTGTCGCTGTCGATCTTGCATCTACTGTTGACGCACTTAGAACACAAGAAAATCCAGATCAAGTAACAATAAATAATGTATTGCGACTCAATGCTGAAATTGCAGGAAGAAACAAAGCTGGTGAACGGGCAAAATATGGGTTATGGAAGCCAACAGTACAGGGTACGTTGCACGATGAAATGGCTGTTGTGGATATAATGCGAGCAGATGCTATGGTGTTACTTACTAATAAACTTTCACTTGCAGATGTGAAGTCAATGGCTGCAACTCTTGGTGTAGAAGTGCAAAATCCGACTGACAAAAGAGCCTATCTTTCTGCAATCAATCAATCTCTGAGTGAAGCAGAAGCATCATGCATATCAACAGGTAAAGTAAAAGAAGCAAAAAATGAAGCAGATGCATTGAAGCGCAAAACACAAGCAAAAGCAGGGGCTATTGCAGCTGGAGTGGGAGCAGGATTTTTGGGGAGTGCGCTTGTTGGACATATGGCTTTGCAAGATATGGTAGATGCTCTTCCAACAGGTGGAGCTGGACACACTGTTGAGCTTGGAAATGTCCAAAATGATGCTTATACTGAACCTCTTCATCCAAGTATCCCACCCCCAGCTGGAGGTAATGGTACTATTCCGCCTCCTTCAGCAACAGGTAGTCATGAGCCTTTACCAGCAGGGCATCATATTCCTGGTTCTGGAGATAAAAAACACCATACTCCGGGACCATCTCACCTTGCATCGGAGAATGTCATGACAGAGCATGGGACAGAGATCAAGCATGTCAAATGGTTTGAGAATGGTACTCAGACTTCGGATGGTAATGAATTGAAGTTTAATCTTACCAAGCATGATGGCAAGCTGATTCTGGATTCAAGCAAGATGGATAATAGTACATTGGGTAAGCTTGACATCAATATGGGCAAAGAAAGAAAAGCAGGAAATGAAGTCTTTGCTTTTTCTGTAGGCTCAGATAAGAAGGATATGCTGGTTGTAAATGCAGATGCACATGGCAAATTGGTACTTAATCCGACTGATACAGATCCAACTCATGTTGTACACTTTGCAGATGGGAAGACAATGCCATTGGGTGAGTTCTCAAAATTGGTTATTAATGAGCATGAATTTGCCAAATTGCATGACGGGTCTATTGGTAATGATGGATCATCGCTTTTCCGATTGGGACATGATGGAAAAGAGGGTCATATCCTGGCTGGTATAACAAGGCGACATCACAATGCAACTGAATTCGATTCGGTTGCTGCAATTGATGGATCTGGAAAAGCTCCCAAGGAACTTATCCCGCCACATGAAGGAAAGCATGCACATCACGATCATGGAAGACCCGCGTCTTCAAATGGTGAGATGTCAGTTGAAGGGAAGCATGGACTTTTGGAACAATATAACACCAAAATTGACCATGTAGAATTCAAACAAAGTCCCGCTGAGCAAGGTCTTCATACAGAATTGGTAGGAAAGCATGGGGATACACTTCGTATAGAACAAAAAATTGAAGGGAAAGATGTAACTCATATGGCTTTCCAAACTGTTGGTAAGGATGGCGAAATAAAAACAGTCCTTATCCCTGTAACTCGTAAAGATGGTAAAGCATACGTTGATCTTCCTCTTGATGATAAATCAACTGCAAATGCAACAATTGAACTCGCAAATGGTCAACAAGTTGATGCAAGCACACTTACCAAACTTTTTGTCAATAAAGATGCTCTTCATCACTATGTTGATCACGACGTACCAAAAGGCACACTGCATCATGGAGATGGAGACATTGCAACTGCAGTTTATCCTGGCGGACAAGACGTTTTCCGTTCATCATCGGTAAGTGCAGTGCCTGTCA
>JBEPUU010000024.1:0-10891 GCA_041691355.1 bacterium
GGATTTGCCGGCAAATCGAGATACTGACAGATATCACCATGTATATATTGAAGTGCGATTTGTTTGTTTTTTTGTAATTGTTGGAGATTTTCTTTGGTGGTAACAAAATTCCCTTCGCCATGTGCAATTGGAAGTGATAATGTATCTATCCCTTTAAGCCATGGAGTATCAGAAACAACTTTCATATCTGTCCAACGAGTTGTAAATCGGGCAGATGCGTTATTAACTAATGCAACTTGCCTTTCTCCATATTCATTTGCAAAAGCAGGAATGAGTCCAAGATTTGCAACAATCTGACAGCCATTGCAGATTCCTATAATTAATTTATCTTTTTGAATAAAATTTTGAATTATTTCCCAAAGATGATTTTTGACTTTACTTGCATATGCATTACCGGCACCAGTGTCATCGCCATATGCAAATCCGCCTGGAAATGAAAGTATTTGATACTTGTCGAGTTTGTTTTTTCCGTCAATGATATCGTTGATATGAACAATGTCTGCTATTGCTCCGGCAAGTTGAAATCCGTATGCGGTTTCTTCTTCGGAATTTAATCCGTATCCTGAAAAAATAAGTGCTTTTGGTTTATTCATATTTCCCGTTCGCATTAAAAATTTTCTTTCCCATAGCGCTAATACTCTGTACTAACTTTCGTTTTCTTTCTAACAAACGTTACCTATTAACTTAGAGTAAAAGAAAAATTTCTAATACTCACTATTTTTTCTTAATAATTTTTAAATGTTTTTCTGTATGCTTCTACTGCTTTATCTAGATCTAGATTAATCATTTCTTCGCCTTTGAGATTTTTGATTATGAGTTTTTTTTCTTTTGTTACTTTTCCAAGTTTTTTGTATGCAACATTTCTCATGAGTTTTTCAAATGCTTCTTTATTTTCTCTTGCAATTGTTACGAGAATTCGTCCCTGACTTTCGGAATAAAGTGCAAAATCATCTCTGGTTACATGTCCTAAAATATTTTTTAGTGAGACATCAAGTCCGAGCATTCCACCCAATGCTTTTTTTGCAAGTGCAACGGCGAGTCCTCCTCGTGTGATGCTAATACTTGATGAAATGAGTTGTTTCTCAATTACTTTTGAGAATGCTACATATGTTTGTTTATTCTTTACTGTATTTACTTGTGGAATTGTCGTTTCATTAATTTGTTTCATTGAAAAATATTCTGATCCATCAAGTTCATCATACGTTTCACCAAGAAGATAAACGAGATCTCCTGGTATTTTGGCATCTAGCGAGACGACTTTTGTGATATCATTAATGACACTCATTGATGATATAAGGAGAGTCGGTGGAATTGAAATTTTGATTGGTTTACCATTTTTATCAAAGCCTTTGAAATCATTGAACATACTATCTTTTCCCGATATGTACGGAGTCCCATACGAAATTGCAATGTCATAACAAGCTCTCGCTGCTTCTTTTAATTGCCACAGTCTCTTTGGATCATTGCTACTACACCAACAAAAATTATCAAGAAGTGCAATTGAATTAGGATTTGCTCCAGCTGCAATTACGTTTCGAATTGCTGTATCAATTGTTGCTGCACTCATTGCATACGGATCAACTTCACTGTATGTAGGATAAAGTGCTTGAGAGAGAATTACTCCTTTTTGTGAGGTGAGAATTGGTCTGATAACACTTGTTTCTGCATTTACTCGACCATGTCCTTGAAGTGGTCCGAGAACTGCATTTCCTTGGACAATAGAATCATATTGTTGAGAAATAAATTCATAACTTGTGATATTCAAACGACTGAGCATTTCTACTAGTGTTTTATTTTTGTTTTGAGATTGTTTTATTGTTGTAGTGCTATTTTGCCGGATAATCTTGATTGGTTCTTGTGTTGTCATTGGACGCTTTGGTAATCCATCATGGAGAAAGTTCATATCAATATCCATAATTGTTTTTTTGTTATATGTGACGTGGCATGTACCACTTTTTGTAAATGTTCCAACAACAGTTGCTTCAACACCACGAGTTTTCATGAGATCATTAAATTCTTTCCATTTATTTGAAGAGACGGCAAGAGTCATACGTTCTTGAGATTCGGAAATCCAGATCTCCCATGGTTCAAGTCCAGGATACTTCAACGGAACTTTTTCCAGTTGCACTTCACATCCTCCTGATTCCTTGGCCATTTCTGCAATCGAGCAGGAAATACCACCTGCGCCGTTGTCGGTTATACTATTATATAGTTGCGAATCTCGTGCTTCTTTGACAAGTGCGTCACTCATTTTTTTTTGTGTAATGGGATCGCCGATCTGAACTGCAGTTGACGGGCTACCGCTTGTTAATCCTTCTGATGAAAATGTTGCGCCATGAACTCCGTCTTTGCCGACTCGTCCTCCAACAACAACAATATAATCTCCGACTTGAGTTTTTTTGACATGTGAAAGTTTGTTTTTTATTTTTCTTGGAATAATCCCAATTGTTCCTACAAATACAAGTGGTTTGCCGCGATAGCGTTCATTGAAATAAACAAACCCTTGAGGTGTTGGAATTCCTGATTGATTACCTCCGGCATTTACACCTTCAATTACTCCATCCATGATTCTTCGAGATGAGAGCATGGGGAAAGTTTTCTTTTCTCCTCGATAGAGGGGGACATCAACTCTTGGATCTGCGAAACAATATCCATAAAAATTCGCAACGGGTTTGGCACCCATTCCAAATCCAATTGCATCTCGATTCACTCCGACAATCCCAGTTATTGCGCCGCCAAACGGATCAAGTGCCGAAGGACTATTGTGAGTTTCAACTTTGTGTGTAACAAGATACTCGTCATCAAATGCGATTCCACCTGAATTATCAGTAAAGACAGAGACGCAAAAATCTTTTTTGCCATTTATTTTTCTAATCTCTTGTGTCGCTTTTTTAATATATGATTTATATAATCCTTCTTCTATCTCGTCAATTGGATCAGCAAAAATTGTATGTTTGCAGTGTTCGGACCATGTTTGTGCAATTGATTCAAGTTCTATATCTGTTGGTTGACGTCCAAGCTTTTTAAAATAGTTTTGAATAGTTTTCATGTAGATAAGATCCAGAGCAAGTGGCCCACGTCGTGTTCCGTCAGGATTGGCAATCCCTGATTTTCCAATTTTTGTAAGTTCTTCATCTGAAACATCAAGATCGACTAGAGAAACCGTTGGTTTTTTATTTAATTTTACTTTCGGAACGATAATATCCATGCCTTCATCACTTGAAAATTCTTTATATGTTTTTAGATGCATCCGTTGAATGACAGGGTTGTACAATGATTCGGCGATTTGAATTATTTCATTTTTAGAAATCTTTCCCTCTACAAATGTAGTTTGTGATGTATAAACTGCTTCAGTATCATCAAAAGAAATCTTGAGAAGATCTTGAATAATTTCTTTAGTTGTAGTTGCGATATTATCAGTAACTCCCGGAAGAAAACCAATTTCGATTGCATAGGTGAATTTGAAAGGATTCGTTTTTTGCTTTTTTATTGAATATGTTTGGGTTAGGGGATTGGCGAGTCGTTGTGAAATTGTTTCTAGTTGTTTTTGTGTGAGTGTTTTATCAATTGTATACACATCAACAATCTGACAATCGGTGATAGGTTTGGAAATAATCGATTGAAATTTTTTACTGCGAACAGCGGCTCTTGTATCTGAATTTTTTGTAATAATTTCAATTCTTGTCGCCATTTGTTATATTTTTCCAATATCCTTTCTGTATTGCATGCCATCGAAATGAATTCTTTTTCTGTCGATTTGTTGATATGCTAGTTTCAACGCTTCATCAAAATTTTTCCCAGTTGTAGTAATACCAAGAACTCGTCCACCATTTGTGACTATGTTTTGTCCATCTTGTTTAGTTCCTAAATGAAACACAATTATATTCTCATCTACTGTTTCCAAGCCATATATGACATCTCCTTTATGAGAACTAGCTGGGTAATTTGCAGATGCGAGAATGATACAGCATGCTGATTTATTGGACCATTTAGTAGTTGTTGAATTCAATGTTCCGTCGACGCAACTGTTGAAAACTTCAAATAAATCACTATCTAAAAGTCGCATATACGATTCCATTTCAGGATCTCCAAAACGACAATTAAATTCAATAACTTTGGGTCCATCTTTTGTCATCATAAGTCCAGGATAGAGACATCCGACAAATGGAAGCCCTCGTTTTTTAAGACCTCTAATTGCGGGAAGAACAATAGTTTTTTTTATTATTTCAAGTTCTTCTTTTGATACATCAGTCAGTGGTGCTATTGTTCCCATACCTCCTGTGTTGGGTCCTTTGTTGCCGTCAAAAATTGGTTTGTGATCTCGAGATGTTGGGAAGAGTTCGACATATTCTCCATCTGAAAATGCGTGAATTGAAACTTCCTTTCCTTGCAAAAATTCTTCAATAACAACTTTATCTCCTGCAATGCCGAAGATTTTTTTGATCATAATATCATCAATTGTTCTCTCTGCTTCTTCAATTGTTTGTGCAATGATAACTCCTTTCCCAAGTGAAAGTCCGCTTGCCTTTACAACAATTGGTGGGGTTTGTTTTTTTATGTACGCCCTTGCTTTTTTTGCATCGGTGAATGTTTTATATTTCGCAGTTGGGATGTTTTCTTCTTTCATCAATTGCTTTGCGAATGCTTTTGAGGATTCGATCTGTGCAGCTTCTTTGGTGGGACCAAAGATTTTCAGTCCTGCTTTTTGGAAAACATTTACAATTCCTGCTGCTAGAATATCGTCTGGACCTGCGACCGTAAGATCGATTTTCTTTTCTTTGGCAAATGCAATTAGATTTTCAAAATCCAATGCAGGAATATTGGTATTTTCTCCGATATGTGCTGTTCCTGGATTTCCGGGTGCAAAATAAATTTTATTTACATGTTTGGATTGTTTTAATTTCCAACCAACTGCATGTTCTCGTCCGCCTGATGCGATTATTAAAATGGTATTTTTTTTTACCATGGGAAATCTCCTTGGCTGACGTCGATGTTGTGTTGTAGCACATGTAAAATTCGTTTGATTGCTGTGGGCAGAAGTAGGTGTTCGGCCGCATCCATTCGTTCTTTTACTGAGTCAAAGGTTTCCTCTTTTCGTATTACGACTTCTGATTTCATGATAACGGGTCCAATATCAAACCCATCTCCAGGCAACACTTGATGTACAGAAACTCCGGTTACAAGAAAGTGGTTATCATATGCATCTTTACCAACATGTGCGCCTCGTAGAACCGGAATTATTCCTCTGGAAGTTCGAACTTCGTTTTGATCGTTATTTGTGAGAAGTGCGGGGTGGTGATTGATGACGGGGATTTGAAGTTCTTTCATGGCTTTGAGAAATGTGTCGCCAAGTATCATTTGCCAACCGGAGAGAATTATCATATCGGGTTGTATTTGTTGGACATGTGCGATAAGTTGTTCTTCATATTTTTTTCTTTCAATTTTATCTGAGAGTTTGCTTTTGTATTCCATAATTTCTGTCGGGATCTTATATTTTTTTGCGCGGGTTATACCATACGCGTCTTTAATATTTGATACAAAACTAACTATCTCAGCATCAATTGTGGTATCTTCGATGCCTTCAATGATATCTTGAACATATGTCCCTTTTCCTGAGAAAAATATACAGATTTTTGGTTTGCCAACAAGTTTGGTTTTTCTTTTCCTAAATACTTCCTGTGGACCTCGAATGGGATGTGGACCGCCGAAAGGTGTGTAGTAGAAGTCTTTTGGGCTGCCGTCAAAAGCTTTGGCAGTTTCTTCAATTGGCAAATATACTACTTCGTCTGCATTGATATATTGTGCAACTTTCTTTTCAATTACATCAAACGATTCTTTTTCAAACTGCGCTGCCGGTAATTCTTTTTTGGCTCGCATATCTATACCGAGATCGCATTGATTTACAACTGGAGGGCTCGCGAATGCCATATAGATTTTTTTGGCTCCTGCTTCTTTGAATCTTCTTGCCAACATAGTACTTGTTGTCAGACGAACTGCCGAATCATCAACGATTACGATTTTTTTCCCTATAACTTCATCAGGTATGATATTGTGTTTACCATTGACTGCAATGATGCGATTTGATTGTCCCGGTTGGATAAAGGTACGACCGACATAGTGGCTTGTCGTTATTGCATCAACCATAGGAATTCCCAATTCTTGTGCTACACCTTTGGATGCAGGATAACCTGAGTCAAACGTCGGGACAACAACGTCGGGTTTGATACCTTTTTGTTTCATTCGTTTTGCAAGAAGTCGCCCGGATGCTTCTCTTCCTGCACGAATTCTTATACCGTTGATAAAACTATCAGGCCTTGTAAAATAGATGCACTCAAACATACAAAATTTCTGTCTTTTTGGTTCTCCAAAAAAATAAGAGATAAGTTTACCAGTTTTGCTAATCTTAATAATCTCTCCCGGTTTTATTTCTCGCACAAAATCAGCACCAATTGCATCAAGAGCAGCCGATTCTGAGGCAATAATCCAGCCATTTTGAAATTGACCCAGACATAATGGGCGAATCCCAAACGGATCTCTCATGCCAAAAAGCGAACCGTCGTTGGTCAGCATGATAAGGCAATATGCTCCATGAACTTGAGGTAATGTATTGATAAGTGTTTCTTCCCATGTATCATAATTTTTTCTTTCTTTATGAATAAATAATGTCACAAGTTCTGTATCTCCAAGTGCTGAATTTTTTGTGCTAAGGTGATGTTTGATATTTGTAACGTTTGGGATATTGCCATTGTGTCCGAGACTCAATTGAAATTTTCCTTGAGTTATGGTTATTGGTTGTGCATTGGCTGTCTGAGATTTTCCAAATGTTGCATAGCGGTTTTGTGCGATTGCGGTGTGACCGAGACCTAGCTTTTTTAAAATACTTTCTGTCAAAACATGAGGGACAAGTCCCATACCTTTAAATGTGTTGATTTTTTCATTGGGACTGAGGACACTTAATCCAGCACTTTCTTGACCACGGTGCTGCAATGCAGCCAAGGCACGTCTGGCAATATATGGCGCATAAGTATCTGCTGTCCAGACACCGACAACACCGCACTTTTCTCTAATTTCTGATCGGTGAGAGCTTACCATTAAATGAAAAAACCCGCGTGATGCGGGTTCGACAAAAGCATTTATTTTTTCTTATTAAATTGTACTAGTTGGGTGACCATGTAAGAAATACAATTTAATTATAGGTTTTAAATACTACAAGTGTCAAGGGTCGAGTTTATTTTTTGCACAGAGTGGGGGGTTATAAGTACGCTTCCAATCCTCCACGTGGGGCGAATGTGCTTTCGAATGCGATTTGGTTGCATCTCTTTAATTCTTCTTCGGTTAGAATTTTTTTATCACGCAGCATTGCAAATTGTCTCCATAAATGTGCACCCTCGATCATTTCCGGCCAGTCGGTGTTGATTGTAAATTTTACTTTGTTCTCAACAAATGTTCGAAGAATAAATTTCAATTCTTCTTCATTTTCGACTGCTTCGGTCATGAGATTGGACATGGGGCAGACTTCAAGAACGATGTCTTGTCTCACCAATTCTTTCATCAACGCTTTATCATATGCAGCTTTTATGCCGTGACCGATTCTTTTGGGTTGTATAAATTCAACTGCTTCCCACATGTCATTGGAGCCGTCAACTTCCCCGGAATGCGTTGTGACAGAAAGGCCGGCTTTTTTTGCTTTGGTTATTAATTGTTGGTAGTCTTTGAGTTTAAATTTTTCTGACGCTGGGCCTGCAAAATCAACGGCAACCACTCCTCGTCTTCGATATTTGATCGCTTTATCAATCATAATTGCATTTTTCTCTATACTAAATTCTCGGTCAAGACAGAAAATATACCCGCCAGATAATTGTGGGTATTCAAGAAAAGCTCTCTCCATACCACGAAGCATTGCCATAATAATGTGATCCAGATCTGTCTGACCGTTGTTGTTGTGTTTCATGATATTGCCACGGATTTCGATGTGAGCGATATTGTTGCGATATGCACCGCTCATTGTTTCGTACATAGCTCTCTCGAGCGCAAAGGTTCCCGAACTGAGTTTGTCTAACACAGGATGATAGATGGATCGGAGATATTCATCAAGTTTCATTTTTTTATCAGGGGAAAGCGTAATGTATTCGACAAATTCGTTATAGGTCTTCTTTGGCATTTTAAAACCATGTTCATGAGCTATTTGCCAATAGACAAAAGGATTAATCGATGTACCGATGTGCGCGTGAAGTTCTGCGAGGGGAAATGTAGGGAATATGCCGGGTTGTTGACGAATACTGTATTCCATACGTAATTATGCACTATTCCACAAGAGAATTCAAGTGTTATAGGATTTTAATATACTTGTTTAGAAAACAAGTTTTATAAATGTTTTTTTGCGCTATACTATAAATAATCTATTATGAAACATCTTAGAAATCTGATAGCAGTTGTTGTATTGGTGGGTGTTATCTATCTGGTCACCAATTATTCAGGTGATATCCAACAAGAAATCGGTGTGAAAGGTGCAAGCACTAGCCGGGCACAAGAGATTGCCGGGAACATTACTCATGATGTTGGATCACAAGTTGATACGGCGAAGAACCACGCAATGAATATTAAACTTTCAGACGTTCTAAATGGATTATCACGATTTAAGAGAATTCCACAGGATGCTACCAATATAAAGAATTATGCTCAGACTCAGCTTAGCAATGTGCTACAATCGGGGGAAAAGAAAAGGACTAAATAAGAGAGTTTGGTTTTCAAAATTATGGAAGAAGTAAAAGACCGTGCGTCAAAATTAATAGAAAGAATTGGTGTTGATGACAAACACAAAAGAATTCGAGAACTTGAAGCAGAAAGTATGAAGCCAGATTTCTGGGATGATCATCAAAATGCTGCCGCAAAAATGAAAGAATTGGCATCAATGCAGAAAGAAATTGAGGAGGTTGAGCTTTTAGAATTATGGATGGAAGAAGGGGAATTTGATGAAGCTGAGAAGTTATTGAAAAAGTTGGAATTAGTACTGTTCTTCTCCTCACCGCATGATAAGTCCAATGCAATTTTTGCGATTCATTCAGGACAAGGTGGCACCGAGGCGATGGATTGGGCCGAGATGTTGTATCGCATGTACACACGATATTTTGAAAAAAAAGGATGGGGTTATGACATTTTGGATGAAACGCCGGGTGAAGAGGCGGGTTTGAAAAGCATTACATTATCTGTTGAAGGTAAATATGCATTTGGATCCCTTAAACACGAAGCGGGAGTTCATCGTTTGGTTCGATTGTCACCGTTCAATTCAGATAATCTTCGCCAGACATCATTTGCAATGGTTGAAGTATTGCCTGAAGTGACACAAGATACCGAAGGAATTGAGATAAAAGATGATGATATCGAATTTGAAGCTTTCAGATCAGGTGGACATGGTGGGCAAAATGTAAATAAAGTTTCAACAGCAGTTCGTCTCAAGCACATACCATCAGGAATTGTCGTTACTGCACAGACACAGCGTTATCAAGGCCAAAATCGAGAATTTGCGATGAAACTTCTCAAAGCGAAATTATGGGCGATTAAGGAAGATAAGAGAAAAAAAGAAGAAGCAAAATTAAAGGGTGGATACAAAACTCCTGGGTGGGGTAATCAAATTCGCTCCTACGTCTTACACCCATATCGAATGGTAAAAGATCTGCGAACTGGCGTTGAAACAGGAAATACAGATGCAGTGCTTGGAGGGGAATTAGATCAATTTATTGAAGAAGAACTGAGGACATTATAAAATGTTTTACGCTCCAGTTTTACCTTTTTTCCATCCAATTTCATGGCTAATATCAGCTAAATCTTTTACATAACCAGGTGCTAGCATTTTTGTACCTTTAGTTAAACCATGTACAGTTTTATCAATTAACTCGAATTCCTTTGGAGTAGTATCTAATAGTCTATTAATTAACTCTTCTGCTACGACATCATGTGGAACTCTTCGTAATGGATCATAGAGCGTTATTTCTGGTCCAGTTCTGTAATTTCTAAACTCAGGATTACCTGCAGTCGGATCTGTACGTATCTTAGCAACTAAAGACCTTACTAAAAACACAACAGGAGCACCGGCAGCTCTGTCTATGGAATCCATTCTCAAATTTTCCTGATGTGTTACCATTATTTTCCTCCTTTTTCCCACGTAACACTCGTTAATAATTTCCCATAAATATCGTTATCTTTATCTATTTTTAAGAGTTCTTTTTCATCTTGTGTTGGTGGGCGGTCTTGAAAAACAACAAATGGCACATCTGTAATTGTTGCAAGGGGAGTTTGTTCTTCTCCTTCGCCCATTACAACAACAGCTGCTGCGGCAAAGCCGTCGAGAATATTTTTTTGTGTCATTTTGAGCGGTTCACCAAAAATATCAGGTTTGCCACGATAATCTTGCAATGCTTCAAATCCGCACCACGCAATTCCAACACCTTGTGTGCCATACCGCATGGGGGCCAATCGACTATCAGTTATCAAAATTCCTAGATTTTTTAGCTCATGTTTTTTTCGAAGATATTCCCAAATCTTTTCAATTGTTGCATCTACATTTTGTGGCCATCGGATGAAGTATCCATTGGCATTTGATTCATCAATTCCTGCATTGGCGATGAGAACACCATTGGTAATCGTCGGGATAACCGTGCCATAGCTTTCAAGTTTTTCATCAATAAAATACCAATCGGCTTGTTCTTTTATTAATGTTTTCTTATCGACTGTTCCGTCGTTTTTTACAACATCTCCCTGACTTAGACTTATGATTTTGGATGTAATGACGACAACGGTATTTTCTTCAAGTTTGGGCAAATAATCATCGAGAATTTTGTATAGATCATCGCTGACTGTAATCTTATTTGTCTTATATGTTGTTATATGTTGT
>JBEPUU010000025.1:0-10864 GCA_041691355.1 bacterium
ATCATTTACAGTGCCTGATAGTGAGAGAGTTCCGGAAACAGTCGTACCGTTGGTTGGTTGAGTTATAGCGACTGTCGGGGAAGTAGTAGGTGGTGTAGCATTAATCGTTGGAGTTGCAGTCCCTAGGGTCAATCCAAAATGATTAAGAAGACTAGTTGTTTGTGTATCAGATGCATGGGCAAGGTATGGTAAGCCAAATATATCTTCTATGGTTTTTGTTATTGAATAGTGATCAAAAAATGTGCCGTCGCTTATACCCGCTTTTGTGTAAGGATATACCACGAAGAAGGGCACATGACATGAATCCTGATGAGCACTTACACCGTTTGTAACAGGCATATCAAGGTTTTGGTTCGTACAATCTTCGCCTACAGTAGTATCTGCGCCAGTACCTTCGTCATAGGTTATAAGTATCAGTGTATTACCGGCCTGATAACTATTTGACTGTTGCACAGTACTAATAAAGTTTTGTAACCAAGTATCAGCTACCTGTTCGTTTTGAGCTGCTGTTCCTGAACCTTCCCCATCATCTCCTTCATTAGGACTTATCAAACTAAACGATGGTAATGTTTGGTTTTGTAAATCGTTCCAAAAAGCACCTGTTTGTGCGGTTAGATTGTTGACTCCCACATCATTTGTTTGGCATAAAGCACTTGGGATATTACTATAAAAAATAATAGGATTATGACCAATTTTATAAACTCCATCCGTAGATTTAGGATTGCAGGCTGATAACATCGATTCCATGTATCCCCGCCAGGTTAATCCGGCAGAAGTTAATTGATTATAAATATTATTTGACGTATCTGAACATCCTTTAACACTACCACAGCCAGGTGGACTCGTAGAGGGATACACACCCGCAGAAATTGCAAGATAGTTAGCAGCCGAAGTGTGAGTTGCGCTGAACATCGCTGTTCCAACACCACAACTGCTCGTCAAACTAGTTTGAAATGGAGCATTGGTGCTGCCGACGACTGCATTATAGCTGCGGTTTTCCATCATAACCACAATAACGTGTTGGATTGGTGGTGGTGTTCCTACATTGCCACATAAAGACAGAGGGGATGTGGCGTGAGATTGTGTACTCACAGGTCGTGTTGCAACATAGAGTGTTAGACATATTCCCATAAGAAGAGCAAAAATAACTATTCCACTTTTTACATAGTTATTTTGTTTTAGGGTACGGGATTTATTTCTCGCCATTACTATATTTAGTCATAAGATAAAACCTATGTCAATAGCTTTAAGGCAATTGTATATGTTATGTAGGAGGAATGTATGGTGGGCATTGTAAATTTCACCATAAATTATTATAATCTGTTAGCACAAATGTATAGTGTAGTTATTTTGAGCGGATATACAGTAAAACACTTTAAGATTTGAATTAATTTATCCTGCTGAGGTAGCCAAGGTGGTCACGGCGGGTGTCTGAAGAACATCAGATCGCAGTTCGACTCTGCGCCTCAGCACATAACTTAATATATTACACTAATCGATTTTTAATAGTAATTTATATTGACCTCTTAACCTTTTCTAAAATAAGAATAGCAACAATTATCCCATAGTTGAAAAATGAAAAAACACAACAATAATGATCCATTTGCGAATTTAATTTTAGATGATGAGGAGAAAAAATTAGAGGAATCTTGTCAAAGAGGCGAATTTGAGGAGAATCCTGACTTTGAAAATACAAAGAATATGCTACAGGAAGCGGCTTCTCGTTATGTAGAATTGCATAATTCTAAACCTATTACTCTTAGGATAAATCAACTTGATTTAATTAAAATTAAAGCTAAAGCAAAACGGAAACATATTCCTTACCAAACATTATTGGGAGCTTTACTGCATGATTTTGCAGAGGGAGAAAAAGAGTTAAGCATCTAAGTAAATTACAAATATTAGTTTGGAAAACTTTTTATACATAGGTTTTATTGTTATTTCCACTAAGATAAACAACCTTTACATTTCTTTTGTTCCTACTACTATTAGATATCAACAAGTAAACATAAATCTGACAAAAGCTTCATAATAAAACGCGCCCTTAATACTATAGGGTTGACAAATCCAAAAAGTTAGTGTATACTTCCGCGATAGTTAAACCAACCAAATTATAGGTTGGTTTTTCTTTTATTATGATAGATACAATTCTTTCAACAGTATTGTCTGCGCAACTTGCTTTTTTGAAGCCGTCGTTTCATGCGCAGTCCTCTAATCCTAAAGTTGTATTTACGCGAGTCCTCCCAGAGGATAATTTCGTAAACTATGTTGCTGTGAAAAACCAAATACTCCCATCAATGGCACAAGCCTATTCTGGATCTAAAGTCTATTTGACAACACCTACTCCAAACAACCCTACTCTTGTGGTCACACCTATACCACCAACACCAACTGCACAGCCAACTGTTGTACCTACTGCAATTCCTGTAACACAGGCTCCGGCTGTGGTTTCAACTAGTGCTTCATCGATATCTGATGCAGCTATTACTTATTTGGGTAGTTGTGAAGCTGGTATGGATCCTGCCAAAAATACAGGTAATGGATATTATGGTGCATTTCAATTCTCTTATGGTACATGGAAAAGGTTGAATACTGGCTATGAACGCGCTGACCTTGCTCCTATTGAAGTACAAGAGGCTGCTGTGAAGCAACTTCTTCAAGGATCAAGTATTTATGGACAGTTTCCTGGATGTGCGCGTAAGATGCGTGCTGCAGGTTTGATTTAAACTTCTTATAGTCCTTTGTGAGTACAAAGGACAAAAACGTCAACAAAGCTGTACGCACAAGGCACTTCCCATTTCATGGAGCGCTCGTTAAAAATCTTTTTCATTTCGCTAAAACTATTAGTTTTCTTAACGCTCCATTCCAAAGATTTTTTTAACACTAAGTGCAGTAATGTTGACAGAACTTATTGTTTTAATATTGTGCAGTAATGCCGACTATATAAATTGCTGGCCTCAGATTGCAACCCATAGTACTTGACAAGTAGCCCCATAATGTATATAATATATCACTATAGGTCTTTTATGACCTCGATACTATGATTACTTTATTTAAGAAAATTGTTATTATAATTCCGTTTGCGTTGGCTCTTGGTGCTATGCAGGTACAAGCTTTCAGCTCTACGTTGCCTATTGTTCATCAAGAAGCGCAACGTCAATTGTTGGCCGAACATACTATGCCACTTGGAGATAGATATCCGGTGCCTTCTGTGAACACAGTCTTTAGAGATAATATTTTATTAACAGTTGCCTACATGTCAGGTGTTGTAAAAAATTCTAGTCAAATTAACTGGGATACTATACATAGGCCGACCACATACGAGTTCACATTACAACCTGGTGAGGTATTTGCTTTCCATGATGATGTGTTGCCGGAATTTGCGGGTAAAAAGATAGTCACAACCAATGCTCATTTTGATGCGGCTGAAGGATTTCACTACGATGGAGATTTGTATGGAGATGGAGTTTGCCATTTTGCTACATTGATTAATTGGGTTGCGAGAGACGCCGGACTTGAAGTTGTAGCGCCTACGCCTCATAACTTTGCCAAGATTCCAGATATCGATCCAAAATACGGAACTGCTATCTATGATGCACCCGGTGAAACTGCTGCAAATGAGGCTCAAAATTTATATGTAGAAAATACATTTAACAAGCCTGTACGTTTCGTATTTACTTACGTCAATGATGTGTTAACAGTGAGTATATATAAATAAAAGATATTTATATACTAAAACCCAGTGTTTCAAGCATTTGCTTTGCCTCGTCTCCATTCCCTTTTTCAATTGCACTGTGAAGTATCGTGAGTGCTTTTGGTGTATCTAAATCATCCTCTAATGCTTTCGTAAATTGTTCTAAGTATTCAGTTTGGTTTTCTTTGGAAGATGAGAATGATGTTAGTTTGGTTTCGATTGATTGTACGGTCTTTTGTACTTTGTCGAGTTCTTCTTTATGATATTCCCAGGGTTCACGATAGTGATGAGTAAGTAGTAAATAGCGGATTGCGTTGGGAGAGTATGTTTTGAGAAGATCTGAAACGAGTACAAGATTACCCAACGATTTTGACATCTTTTCTCCGTCGTACATTACTGTTCCTGTATGCATCCAGAACTGGGAAAAAGGTTTCATTTCAGTAAAAGCTTCAGATTGTGCTATTTCACTCTCATGATGTGGGAAACGTAGATCGCTGCCTCCTCCATGTATGTCAATCTTTTTGTCAAGGTATTTGTAAACCATTGCCGAACATTCAATATGCCATCCTGGTCTGCCTTTACCCCATGGAGAATCCCATGAAGGCTCACCATCTTTACTGTTTTGCCACATGATAAAATCTAGAGGATCTTTTTTATTGGGATCATCGGGATTTGCACCTCGTTCTTTTGAGAGTTGGATCATTTGCTCTCGATTGTATTTTGAAAGTTGACCATATTTTGAATCCTTTTGAACATCAAAATAGACATTCCCATTTTTTTCATATGCGAAGCCCTCTACTATAAGTTTGGTAATAATTTCAATGATTGTGGGCATTGTTTCCGTTGCTTTGACGTAATGAGTTGGTGGAATGTTATTGAGAGATTTCATATCGTTAAGATATTTATTGGTCCAGAAAGTGCCAAGTTCTTTCCAATCCTCCCCCACTTTTTTTGCACGTTTTAAAATATCATCATCAATATCTGTGACGTTTTGGGTGTAATTTATTTTATAATTCTGAAATTCGAGAAATCTGTAAAGTATATCAAAGGTTGTATACGTAAATGCGTGACCAAGATGTGTTGTGTCATAGGGAGTAATGCCGCAAACGTACATAGTTACGCCGTCAGATTTGATTGGTTTAAATAGATCTTTGGATCTGGTGAGTGTATTGTAGAGCTTCATAAAACCAAAAACTTACCATAAAAATGGTTTGTTAAGTATAACAAAAAGTTTATAAATTTGCCTTATCTCCAAACACCAAGGATCGCACCCATAAGACAATACGCTACGAGCTGATATCCTGTATTAATAAAGTATAATTCTTTTGGTTTGCCGCCGGAAAAGACCCAAGAGTTAAGTATTTGAGCGGTTGTTGTAAATCCAAGCCAACCCAAAAATCCAATTTCAACCCCGCCCATAAGTGTCGTGACGTTGAGAGCATGGATAAACCAGGCAAGAACAAAACTGGTTACAATTGCTGAGATAAGCGGTGCAACATACATGCCGGCTCCCATATTTTTACTATTTTTTTCCTCCTCTTCCTTGTTCATTCCCATGGCTTTTACCCAGGGTTTTTTAAATAAGACAGAGTACCAAAGTGAACCAATAATGACATTTACGACGGCTGCAACGATAATTGCTAAATAATTCATATATTCTCACCTTCTTTCATATCTGTTAATCTGATGATACAGCTAGGAATATAAAAACTCAACAGTGAAGTTTAAAAGTTAGATTTTGGGGATAAAGACGCTTTTGATTGAAAGACTTTTATCATCATCAACTGTGATTTCGTATACTTCACCGTGCTGGACATAGGTATTGGTTTTAAAAATATGAAAGGAAAGCTCTTTATTCTGTATAGCGGTTTTTAAGATCATAATTGGGTCACCATGACTGATAGCAACTATGTGCTGATGGGGATGCTTTGCAGTTAGTTGAGTAACAAAGCGTTGCATGCGAGCTGCAATTTGTACGATTGTTTCATCTGTTGGACTCAGAGGTTTGAGATAAACTTCTGATTGGAGTGCGTCAAGATTGCTAAATCTGCCTCCTTCATAGGATGTCTTCACTTCAATAATTTCTTCTGAAGTATGAATTGCTGGTATCTCAAATATATTTTTAATTATTTCAGCTGATTGCTGTGCTCGAAGTAATGGGCTTGCATAGATTTGTGAGATATGTCTGTTTTTTAAAAATTCTGCAGTCTTTTCAAGCTCTAGTTTGCCTTTATCTGATAATCCAAAGTTCGGCAGTCTTCCATAAATAATTCCATCCGGATTATAGACTTCTCCATGGCGGACGAGATAGATTGTGGTTGTCATAGTTGTTTCTTCGGCAATTATAGTATAATGCGTGTATGAATACCAAACGTTTTGCTGTTATTTCATATCACACTTGTCCCCTATCGGATGAAGCGGATGCTGAAATTGGTGGGATGAATGTATATGTCTTAGAACTTTCTAAAGCATTATCAAAAAAAGGATATTACCTTGATATTTTTACAAGGTCGCAAGATGAAAAAAGTCCGCGAATCGTGCAGGTTAACGATCATCTCAGAGTTATTCATGTCCCCGCAGGTCCCCAAGAACCACTATCGAAAAAATCAATTGAGCTGTATATTCCTGATTTTTTGGAGCATTTTTATTCATTTGTAGAAAAGGAAAATATTTCATATAGTACTGTCAGTTGTCATTATTTTTTATCAGGAATTATAGGAGTTGATATCAAAAAGAGATTCAGGATACCTCTAGTGATGACATTCCATACATTGGGACTTATGAAAAATTTGGTTGCAAGAAGTGATGGAGAACGTGAAAGTAACGAAAGAATTGAAACGGAATTGATGCTTGCTCGGGAATCTGATCAGATAATTGCAACAAGTGAAACTGATGCACAGTATATCCAATATTTATATGATGGTAATCCTGAGAAGATTGATGTCCTTACACCTGGTGTAAATCTCGATTTGTTCAAACCTTCTGATAAAATAGAAGCAAAAAAATCGATTAATGCCGAAGCGGATACAAAAATGATTTTGTTTGTCGGAAGGATAGAGCCTCTTAAAGGAATTGATGTTCTTCTCTATGCATTGAAAATTCTTCGTGGTACTCATCCAGAGCTTCAAATTTGTGTTTGGATTGTTGGCGGAGATGTTTCTCACGATGCTGAAGAATGGCCACCTGAATTAAAGAAACTTTCTGAAATCCGTGAACTTCTTGATATTCATACATCTGTTAAATTTGTTGGAAGAAAAGATCCTAAAGAATTACCAACCTATTATAATGCGGCAGATGTTATGGTGATGCCGTCTCATTATGAGTCTTTTGGCATAACAGCTGTTGAAGCAATGGCATGTGGAGTTCCTGTTATTACAACTGATGTGACGGGAGTTAGTCGCCTGATCGATAAAAAGCATTCGATGCTAATTACTTCGGCAAATAATCCAATTAGACTTGCTCAGCGGATTAGCTCATTGCTTTGTGACACAGAAGAATATAAGAAAGTAAGCAAGTCAGTTGCACAAAATGTTCGTGACCTCAGTTGGGATAACACAGCAGATCACTTTGTAGAACTTTGCAAATCTTGCTCGAAAGAAAGTAACTCCTCCGATGTATAGCTAATTTTATCGTTATCTGTTAAACCGTGACAAAGAGATTTTAGAGAGGTGTGATCAAAGATGTTACAATTTGCGGGTTGGATACCGCTGCTTTGAAATGTCAGAGGATTTTGGGCATATGCATGAATGGTGGTTGTAAATAATTGGAAACTATATGCTACAGCGGTGAAAGTTACAATAGACAGTATCATTGAAAGGTAGGGTTTGAAGGTGTCGGTGCGATATGAGGGCTGAATAATTTTATAAAAATCGGACAGTAATTCCTTAAACATAAATCAACCATATTATGCCGCCAAATCAATATAAATGTCAAGCAAGATTTTGAACCAAATGGATCTTTACTTTTAAATGTGTTATCGTTAATATATCCTTAAATATGAATAAGCATGGTTTTTTAAAGAAAAGAAAAAATAGTCTTGGTCCCTCATTATCTTCATTGTTTCTTATTGGCTGTATAGTAATAGTAAGTGGAGTTAGTGTTCTTGCAATTTTATCCCAAGCTATGAAAATTCATGCTTCTTCTGATACCGTAGATGAAATTCATTATTCTTTTGGTAATACCTCTGACAGTGTAGTTTTCGATTGGCATGGGGCTGAAAAAAATATTTATTACGGCCCTGATACCAATTATGGATCGTCAGCAGTTGCAAGTAATTCAACAGTTACTCCGGTGGATAGTACTGGACCTTTTCAAGAAATTGCGTTGACCGGTTTGCAGGCTGGAACTACCTATCATTATAAAATTGGAGTGAATGGTCCTGATCATACATTTCAGACAATACCAACTGGAGACTTTACTTGGGCAGACATGGGTGATACATCAGCATCTAATTGTCATCCTTGGATGTCTCAAATGCAATCTTTGATAGCTCAACAAAATCCTACATTTGTTACTCATGGTGGAGATATGACATATGCAAACGACTGCGGTGTTGCTGCTGTTCACCAATTTTATCTTGATATACAGGCTTGGTCTGATAGTGCTGCATTCCAACCAGTATGGGGAAACCATGAATACGGAAATCCTAGCGCAGAAGGCGGAATGACAGCGCCTCCAGGAACGCCTCGAGATAGTTTACTTAACTATAAAGGACGAAGCTTTATTACTAATGCACAAACTGTACCTAATGACACATCAACGAAAACAACAAATCCGGGTTGTGGTTGGGAAACCGGTTCAACAACAAATACCTGTGTTGGGGAGGATTGGGGATGGTTCCAGACTGGACATGTTTTATTTATCAGCTATCCAGAACCATGGGTAAATCCTTTCCCTACATGGCAAACGGCAGCGGACCAGATAATGGCTAGTGCTCAGGCAAACCCAAACATTGATTTTATTATCACATACGGTCATCGCCCTGCATACAGTAGTTCTACATCGGATATTGATACCAATCTGCAAACTGCACTTAATAATTTAGCAGTTAAATATAGCCCTACAGCGAGTAATCCAACTGGAAAATATATTCTTAACGTCAATCATCATGTCCATTGGGAAGAAGTATTTAGCCCTATTAATGGTCTCGTTAACATCACCGACGGAGGTGGCGGAGCGGGACAAGTAAATCCTGCATCTATTGCTTCCAATTCTATTTATCATATAATCCACCCTGCAATTATGTCTGCTAATTACAGTGCTTCAGCTCATACATTGACAGTTAATCTTCTCTGCGGTCCTGTATACGCGCTTAATCCAAAAAGTACATGTACGTATGGAAGTGTTTTATATACACAAACATTTACAAGTCCGAACGCTTCAAGTCCAACAGCTACCCCAGTTCCCACAGCTACTCCAGTTCCAACTGCTACCCCAACTCCAACAAATGTCCAATGGGTGGGTAATCAAAGTGTTGAGACAAATATGACGGGTTGGACAGGTACCTACGGTGGCAGTCCATATGTTACTATCACACGTGACACAGGCGCAGCAAATAGTGGAACGTATAGTATAAAAGTTATCGGGTTGACTGGGGCAAATAATTTAAGTAGCGGCTTTAATGATAATCCTCGCTGGGTACTTAGTACTGTAGCTGGCAAAGTTTATACACAGAGCGCTTGGGTTGATCCGACATTTGTTGGTCAGAAAATCTCGCTGCGATTGAAGGAATGGAATGGCAGTACCTTAGTGACTGATAAAGTAGTAGTTTTGACTGCTGCAACTACAGGCTGGCAGCAATTGACCCAAACATTGACAGCAGGTGGTAATGGTAATCAATTATCATTTGCAGTATATGCAACTATAAGTGCTGGGCAATCATTCTATGCGGATGATTTATCCCTTACTACCCCCAATTAACGCTTTTCAAATTTATTCTTTTATCATCTAAAGTAATCCTTAATGACAAGAAGCTAATTTTTTGGTAAAATAGTGCTTACTTCACTTTTGTTCATGAGATTAGAAAACAAAAAGGAAGATAGAATGCTGTGTAAGCATAATGAGCGCGGGCGTAGTTCACTGGTAGAACGTCTCCTTGCCAAGGAGAAGGTAGTGGGTCCGATTCCCATCGCCCGCTCAGAAATATTTTAGTCCCCTCTATCTTTAAACTCTTTAAGTGCGGTTTGGGCTGTTCTCCTGCTTACTCCACTTACTTCAGCGAGCTTTCCGGCTGAAAGTGGTTCCCCTTTAGGCCAACTTTCTATATACGCCATTGCTTTCAATATTTTTGTGTTCTTTCTTTCTCTAGCAGGTCTAGTAATGATTCCTCCTTCTTTTTGAAACTTTCTACGTGCGTTTTGTGCTGTTGGTATGCTTACGCCTGTTGCTTCCGCGATTTGTCTAGTTGAAAGTGGTTCTCCTTCAGGCCAATTTTCTATATACGCAATTGCTATCCCTATTTTTGTGTTTTTTCTTTCTCTAGTAATGATTCCTCCTTCTTTTTCATACTCTATGACTGCAATCCGGGCAGTGGATATGCTTATGTCAGTTGCTTCGGCAATCAGTTTGAGTGTTACGGGCGTATCCTTAGGCAAACTTTCTATATATGCTTTAGCATTTTTTGTTTTCCTTCCTCTTTTCTGACTAGCTCCTTCTCCACTGACAACGGCGTCAATACCAGGTACTAAAACCACTTCTTGATGTTGTTGAGCCTGAGCAGTTGTACTATCCAGTAATATAATTTCTCGTGAAATCCTCAGTTTTTGAGCTTCTACTAGTATTTTATTTATTCTATTATCTTGAACACGTGTATTTAGTAATGGCACTTCCGAAAGAGCATTAAGTAGTGGAAGTTGGCTTTCAAGGTTATGTGCGTGTGCAAAAAAATCTAGCCTTTCTGCGATCTCAGGCTCGTTTTCTCTCTTTGTTGAATAACCCGTTTCTGTTTGTTGTTTTGCTTGTTCAAGTATTTCCTGTTTTTTCTTAGCATCTGCTGCTTTATATTCTTCTATTTGACTAGGTGAAAGTTTGGTAACTGTTACTGGATTTCTTGAAACACGTGTACTGGCGTTATCAAATATTTTTGCTGTTATATATCCAAAAGCTGGATCAGTGACATCTAATACCCAATGCAGAGATCGCCGCCCTTTCAAGGGCGGTGGTGAATGCATG
>JBEPUU010000026.1:0-10843 GCA_041691355.1 bacterium
GGGTCTTATCGGTTATCTCATGCTTGTTCTTTCGTTTATACAAAATCTTCGAAGAAAACAGTTTATAAACAGTTATCTTCCTCTCATAACAATCTCGACCATTCTCTTTTTCATGCTTATCTATGGCTATTATAAGGGGTATATTCCACCGGTATCATTTGAAGCAATTACTCCACAGCATCTTCTTAGTAAAAAATTCAACTTTTTCCCACCATCTTCTAAAGGATCCAATTTACCAAATATACGATATGGGCTTGAAATGCTGCCTTTTATTGCTATTTTTGTTGGTTTTTTTGCTGCGCGAGCGAGGATTTTCTTTTTCATAGCACTACTACTTATCAGTTTTCAGGTGTACACTAATTATCAAACTCCACTGCTTCTCCAATTTTCTATTCCTCGTGCAGCACGTTATAATGTTCTGCCTGCTGCAGTATGGTTTAAATCTCATTATACCAATGGGCTTATATTCATTAGTGATAGTACCAATGAAGATTTCATTTTCGAAACCGGTCTCTCGTACAAGCATTTTATTTATGAAGGAACAAGAGAATATTGGAGCACATCCCTTAAAGATCCCTCGGTGTATGCAACCTGGGTAGTATACCAAACGTTAATTCCTGGAGATGTTATCTATGATTCACTAAATTCTTCAGGGCAGGCAATGTTAGAAAAGAAATTTAACTTAGTCTATTCTGATAAGAACGGATATAAGATTTATCAAGCAATTTCTCCATAGATTAATGAATTAATTGTTTCAGTTCAGACAAAGAGTAGCCTCCATAGAGATTCCCATTGGGCGAAAATGTAAAGGGTGAATCAGGAGTATCTGACCAGTCCCACATAAGGTATCCTGCATATCCATCTTCTTGAGATACGCTAAGTAATTGCTTCATTACAGGGAATTGAGTATTACCAAAAGGTGTGGTATTCTTAGCAATTCCAAATTCTTCAAGCATAATCGGTTTGTTAAATTCTTTTGCATATGCTGCTTGTTGTTGCATGTAATTAGTTACGTCTGTGTAGGTCGCATATAATAGTTTATTTTCATTAAAAAGATATAGGTGAACTGAACAGATATCAATTACAGAATTTTCGCAAAGATTTGAGGATTTACCAGTATCAGCTGGTTTGGGATCAGTGATAGTTGCGGTCTCAGTTCCGGAAAAAACAAGATGATTTGAGTCGTATTGTTTGATATACACAGCAATAGAGATGAGCCATTTGTTCATTGAATTTTGATCATTGGAGCGGGGTTCGTTCATAATATCCCAACCTAAAATAGTGGGATCGTTTGCATAGATAAGATGCGTATATGTGTTTTTTCGTGAGAGTACATAATGTATATATTTTTCAAATAACGACTTAATTTGATCATCGGTATAAAAAATTGTTTCATCCTTTGCCGGATTCTCATTAATCCATTGTATGTACTGATCTTTGCCACCGTAATCAGCCCAATTATTAACCAGAACTGGAATCACTTTCATATTATATTTTCGCGCTTCATAGATAATGTAATCAGCTTGTTTGAATCTTTTCTGATTCATAACGCCTGGCTTGGGTTGGAATCCTTCCGCTTCACCATCACCAAAAAGCCAAAATCGTACTGTTGTAACACCATTTTTATGAAGCGTAGAAAAAGTTTGATCTATAACGTTATTACTTTTGAATGCCAGATCATAATCATTTACTCCGATGATAGGAAATACTTTATCGTCAATCATGAGATTTGTTCCGTCCGTTCGTACCATCCCTGCGATGTATTCATGTCTTTTTGGTAGCAGATTGATAAGAGGAAAGTATGCTTTATACATAATAAATCCCAAGAGACAAATAGCAGCAACATTTAGTATAAAAAGAACAAGATTTTTTTCTTCTTGTACATGTTCGGGATCATTTGTTTTACTTTGCCTCATTTTGGTGCGTGTTTGCGTCATAGAGAGTGTTTCGAGTCAATAATATAATGTTAGCCATATGTTTGCAACTCGAATATGCTTGGTACGGAGCAGAACTATGTAAAGAGTTTGATTTTTTGTAGGATTTCTTCAGGCGACGTATTTGCTTTGATGAGAAAGGCATTGGCATTATCAAAAAATTGTGTATCTCGTATATTCTCCGCATCGCCGGCATTGGTCAGGATCATAACAGGAGTTTTCGCAAATTCCGGTATTTGTCTCATTCTATGAAGCATTGTTTTGCCATCCATAACAGGCATCATAAGATCAAGCATAACAGCATCAGGTTTTTGTGATGTAACATTTGCAAGTCCAATCTCTCCGTTTTCCGCAGTAATGACCGCATATCCTTCTGAAGTGAGTAGGTCTGAATAAAAATCTCGTATGTCTTTATCGTCTTCTACAATTAAAATTTTTTTAGGGGTAGGTGGAGGTGGGGGCGGCACAGTGGTATCCGTTGGTTTGTTACCAACTATAGAAGTTAATTTATCAAATAAGCCCATCGTATCTTAATAATAAATTTCTCAGCAGTAATTGTCAACGTTGTTACGAACTGCTGTATTGAATTTCGTATTTATTTTTATTACAATACCTTTTCCTCCTATGAGTACAGAAAATCCTAATTGGCAACAAGAAGTTCAGCGTTTGGTTCCAAAATGGGGGACAACACTTCCTCTTACATTTGACGAGATAAAAATACCACTGTTGGATATATATGGGCGTACTCTTTTGGAATCTGAAAATTATAACCCCGCTAATGTACTACATCAGCATGGAAAAGCACATTCTGATGGCGGACGCGAAGGAAGAGAGGTTAATAGTTCAGCATACGCTGCAGTAATAGATGTATTCGATGAAGCACAGGGACTTGTTTCTCATTTACATGATGTAATTAGTCCATACAATCGGAAAAGAACTGCAAATAGTGTTGCAAGCGTATTGAACGCTACTTTTGGATTACCATTTTGGTTGGTTCACAGAGCAGACGGTCCTACTGAAAATGGAAAAATTCCCTCGTATATAACCGCTGCTGCAAAGGCTGCAAGAGGTGCAGCTTTTCCTTATGAGCAATCTCGAGTATCTATCATTGTCCAAGATCTTGGAATTGCAGTAACAGATGCTCCTCCTTCAGACGTACTTACAAGTAAAGAGCTTTATATACACAATGTATTTGATAAAAGACTTCTTGTTGCTCAAGAAGGAACAATGGCATGTCCTGCATCAAGTCCTATTATCGAGCAATTTGCTGGAGTATTGTTTGAATCTCCAAGTGAAAAAAAGAAGGAAATGGGATCAATATTAAATTTATCACGAGATGAAATTAGACGAGTAAATGCCTTCGGCACTGCTCTTAATGATGCTAATATTTTATATGGCATATATAATGAAATTGCCTCAGATCCAAAAAGATTTACTTCTATTCCGCAAGCCGTTATTGAAGAACGCTATCATGAGAAAATGAATATTTTTCAGAAAAGAATGAATAGGACATTGGGAAGAGAAGAACCACAGTTACCCACAGGTATTCCTTCTGCATTTAGACGGCGATGAATATGTACTATTTATTTCGAGGTTGTGTAACTACTAACATTTAGATTTCGACCATCAATTGTGGTTATTAGCCAACGAATGAGCATCTATAAGTTATGCTAATAATTGTAGAATTTCTCGAAAGGTTTGTGTTATGGAGTAACTGGATTTTCTGATAATGGCCAGATATCAATAATTGTTTTTTCGCTGTTTGAAAGACATGCTTGTATTGTTAATTTGCCTCTTTGTGGTTCTTCAGACTGGAACATAATTGATGTGTGATTGGTGTGGTAGAAAAATGCGATTTGTTTTTCTGAAATGCCATTTTGGCATTGGGGACCATTGGGATAATGGATTTGCGAATATACTTTTGCCCCGTGTGCAAGAATAAATCGTTCTGACGGAACAGATTGTTCATATCGTGTAACAATATTCTTTGCCTGGAACATCGCCGTTATGGTATTTCCTAGTACAACTGCACAAGGTACTTTTCCAGTATTGGTCAATTCAAGTGTTGCATAGATATTCCCCGCCGCTCCCTGAGGAGTTATAGAAGCTGATACGTGATTCATTTGGCATAGTGTTGTACTTGAAGATTGAGTAAGTGGGGAAGCGGGAGTACTAAATTTGGCAATGAAAAAATAACCTATGAAAGCAAGAATAACAATTATCAACAATATAATGATAAGTGCCCGATTTTTCATAATGGTTATATTCAGTGTACTCCAACATATTTAATAAAAACAATACTGTTACATTAGATACCCTCTTACGTCCCTCATACGTTATTCGCATGTAATTCATTTGTTTAATAGTTAATCTAGTTAAGCAATCATATATTATTTTTTTACTAGATAAGAAAATAAATATAAGGATTTCAACAGAAAGGAGGTGAAAATAAATGATAACAACAAAACTAAAAAAGATAAGTGTCGCAATTGCATCTGTCACACTTTTGTCAGCTACAACAATTGGACCTGCTTTTGCAGATGACTCAATGAATATGGCTATGGAAGGCAACGGTGGGACGCAGGCAGCTCCCAATACTCAAGGTCAAGCACAATGGTTTACTGATGATATACAGCCTTTAAATAACTCAGGAGTGCACGGACATGCACAACTGAAGCTACAAGGTAATCAGTTAACTGTATGGATGAATGCATCAGGGCTTGAAACAAATCAAGAGCATATGCAGCACATTCACGGTCTGACCGATGGTAGTAATAGTTCTTGCCCGACAACAAGCGCAAACGTCGATAATGATTCAACAATTAGTCTTGCAGAAGGGCTTCCTTTCTACGGACCAATCTTGCAGTCACTAACACCATTCCAAACACCAGGTGCGGATGGAAGTGAATCATATCAGCAAACCTTCACTGTTAATACCAGTGATCCAACAATGGATGTTTTGCCGTTGGTAAATCGCGAGATCGTTCTTCATGGAATGACAGTTGCAGCAAACGCGGATTTGAGCAATCCAAACGCTGGCTATGACGCGTCCTTACCAGTTGCCTGTGGCCATATTGTCCAAGTGTCTGGAAACGACAATGACAACGGTAATGGGAATACTGATGGTCAAGGACAAAGTGGAACAAATATACATGTTAGTGGAAATGGAGTTGGTTCACAAAATAATGTGAATGTACATGATTCCAACACGACGAGTGTTTCACAAACAAATGACACAAGAGTTATTAACGATATCCGTTCTCGAGTAAATACGGGAAATAATGATTCCAGTTTTAATACTGGCAGATTCGGATTTCTTAACACAGGTCGTGCCATGAGTTCAACGTCTGTCTTTAATGGGGGAAGCATGAATATGTTTCGCTATTAACTGATAGCAAAAGTTCTTATGATATAAGAACAAATAATAATAACAGGTGGAGAGGTAATCAATCCCTCCGCTTGTTATTGTATTTAATTACCTACAACGTTTTATAGTACCATTGTTCCTCTTACTATAGTAATGATGTGATGCTGTATAGAGACAAGCGTTTCTAAAGATTACCTTTGTATAGTGTATATACACAGAAAGGAGGTGATGAAATATAAAATCAATAAGTAAAAAAGGGACGGTGACTGCAACGGTTGGTCTAGCTATGCTTGTTGGGGTGGTAGGCGGCAGTTTATTTAATAGCACAACTGCAAACGCACAAACTACCAATACAACAGTAACTGCCACACCAAACCAGAGCGGTTCGCAAAACCAAACTCCACCACAAGGTGGTCAGTTTGATCCCTCAAAAGGTGGACATACTGCAAACGGCATAACTGAAACGCTTTTGACAGGTGATACCGCCACAAAAGCCAAAACAGCAGCTCTAGCAGCAGTACCGGGCGGAACAATTCAGCGGGTAGAAACAGATGCTGAAGGTGCGGCATATGAGGCGCATATGACAAAATCCGATGGATCGCATGTAACAGTGAAGATGGATAGCAACTTCAAAGTTACGAACATCGAGACAGGACAGATGGGAGGTCAGCCTCCAACCAATAAATAAGGCTTATAACCTTATCCATAGCTCTCAGTTACCTCTGGGGGCTTTTGGAGTGGAAGAGAGTTAGACTATTCTCTGTGGGTTAAATGAGATAGGCAAGATATCGATTTTTTTATCTACCCGATTATTTGCAAAAAAGGCTAGAGTCGTATAGTTTTCCCAAGTTCTAATCCAAGGTCTTCCTCGTAAGTGAGCAGCTTTTTTTTGTTCAATGTCATAATCAATTGATTGAAATCCAATAGCGTTCAAAAATCGTAACAAGCTATCTTTATACACTGGATAATACACATTATGTTTTCCACTCTCGCGATAATATCGTGTCCTGTCGTTACAAACGAGATTATGCTCATAGAGGCTTTTTGGTATTCCTAGATTTTCTATATTAAAAAACCAAGGTTCTTTTCTGAATTCATCGATGATTATAATACTTGTTTGGTTGCTAATTTTTTTTGCATATGTATACAGAGTAATGAAAGCGTCTGTAGAAATATATGCACGCTGTCCTTTTCTCAATTTCCACAGAGAGAGTTTACAGGTGTACCTATTTTGTGTAAAAAATCCATTCTCTAGTTTGATTCCTTTTTTCTTCAGAATTTCTTCAGGAATAATAACTTCCGATAGCGTACCGTTTTTCACTGTAATACCAAGAAGGGCGTTAGGGTAGGAAGTAGCAGAGTTGGTATTTAAAAATACATGAGGCGAAATATTATCTAAACTATATGGGAATACAATAAGCGCATTTGGTTTTATCTCTAATTCGTCGATTGTTTTCACTATTTTTTCAACAGAATCTTGCATGTCATGTGATGTAAAATTATTGAGAATTTTCGCATGTACTTGTGTATCGATTTCAACACCGATCCATTTAAGCCGCTTTTTTGTTTGTTGTTTATATGCTTTTACTGTAGCTACTCCTAACTCTCCCGCTCCACAACCAAATTCTATAATTGTGTCATGTTTATGTTTCAGGCAATACTTAGCAAGTGCATCTCCCCATCTTTTGTCTACATCTGTTTTTCCATGTCGGGTGCTTGTTGAATAGTATCCATTTTTTCCAAATTGAGTGATGTCCAAATATTCAGCATAAGTGAGAATGCCATTTCGTTTTTTACATTCTTGCTCGAGTTCCTGATACAGCGGTTTATTTTTAACTTTGATATGTGAAGCAAGTTGGATTTCTTTCCGATAGGTGTTATACAAATCATTTCCTCTGGAGAAGTAGCTATATAGTTTTTTGAGCATTCTTTTAGTAGTTTACTTCATTACAAAAATCTCTGTTGACGAATTTTCTTGTTTCTTGCTATTCTTAGTATGTGATACATAAAATAAAAAAGAAAGCCAATTTTTCTCCTTCTGAAGAAGTTCTAGTCCCTACGTATAGTCGGCTTGGTCTAGCTATTAAGCCTCCCAAGTATGAAATGGGTGAAAGTAGCATGCTTCCGGATACTGCATATAATTTAATCCATGACGAATTAATTCTGGATGGAAATTCACGGGTCAATTTGGCAACCTTTGTCACAACATGGATGGAGCCTGAGGCAAAAGCACTTATGCTTGAAAGCTTTGACAAAAATATGATAGATAAAGACGAATATCCCCAAACCGCAGAAATTGAGTTGCGGTGTGTAAATATATTGGCAAATCTATGGAATGCGCCTGAAACAGAAGATGCAATAGGGACTTCAACGATTGGATCGAGTGAAGCTTGTATGCTTGGCGGCATGGCCATGAAATGGAAATGGCGAGAACGGATGAAAAAAGCGGGAAAGAATACTGATAGACCCAACATGATTATGGGGACAAATGTCCAGGTTTGTTGGGAAAAATTTTGCAAATATTGGGATATTGAAGCACGAGAAGTGCCTGTAGAAGGTGATAGATTTATGATGAATGCGGAAGAAATGATAAAGCGATGCGATATAAATACGATTGGTGTGGTCGGTATCTTGGGAACGACTTTTACAGGCGAATATGAACCGATCGAAGAGATGAATGATGCACTGGATAAGTTAAATAAAAAAACAGGATGGGATATTGGAATTCATGTAGATGCTGCAAGTGGGGGACTTGTTGCACCATTTATCCAACAGGATTTGAAATGGGATTTCCGTCTGAAATGGGTAAAATCAATTAATGTTTCAGGACACAAGTATGGCTTGGTGTATCCAGGCGTAGGATGGATTATCTGGCGAAGCAAAGAAGATTTACCCGAGGATCTTATTTTTAGAGTGAATTATCTGGGTGGAGATATGCCTACGTTTGCTATTAATTTTTCACGACCGGGAAATCAAATTATTGCTCAATATTACAACTTTTTACGACTCGGGAAAGAGGGATATACTCGAATTCAAAAAACCTCCCAAGATGTTGCGCTTTTTCTTGCATCTGAAATTGGGAAATTAGAGCCTTTTGAAATAATAGCCAAAGGAGAAGACTTGCCCGTAGTTGCTTGGAAAATAAAAGAAGATTCCGGAGCAAAATTTTCTTTGTATGATTTTACTGATCGATTACGCATGAATGGTTGGCTTATTCCTGCATATTCACTGCCGAAAAATCGTGAAGAGTTGGTTATCGCACGAATTGTAGTCAAACACGGATTCTCAAAAGATTTAGCAGAAGAATTACTCTCTGATATGCGCCAACACTTAGCCTACTTTTCAGAGCAAGACGGCCTAAAACCCGGCAAACGCCCTAAAAACTTCCATCATACATAATAAGAGCAACAGAGTTATTAGGTTTTCTGAAAAAGATTAAATTTTGCTATCATAAGAGCTATGGACGATAATATACAAATTACACCAATTTCTCATGCGACCATGGTACTTCAGATGGGTGGACAAGTCATTTATACAGATCCTGTTGATGGGGAAGAAGCATTTGCTGGACAACCTGCGCCTACAATTATTCTCATCACGGATGTTCATCACGATCATATGAATGCAGATACTCTCACTGCTCTTACAAAAAATAATCCTGTGATTGTCGCGTCTGCTGCAGTTGCAGATCAGCTTTCGGAAAATCTATCTCAATCAATTGTCATACTTAAGAACGGAGAGACCACAACACAAAAGGGAATAGAGATTGAAGCAATCCCGATGTACAACATCCCTGAATCTCCTGAGACATTTCATGCTAAAGGCCGGGGCAACGGCTATGTAGTCAGTGCAGAAGGCAAGATGAAAGATAATCCAGATCTCATAGCACAAGATGGATTACACCCTTCGGCAAAAGAATATAAATTATGGGAACAAATGATATTCCCAGTGGCATATTCCGTACTAAAGTAATACTATTTCACTGTCCATCCTTAGAATTAAGGATTATTTTTATTACCTTAACCCCATAAATGTAAAGTCTACTTGACATTATTTTTTGTGTGTTCTATTCTATTATTAGAAAAAATAAAAGGAGGTGACAATACAATGAATAAACAAATGATGTGGATTTTCGTTATTGTAGCACTTATTCTTGGTGCATTTGGTGGATATTTTTACGAGAAATCAAAGCTGAGTGGTCAAATGATGATGTCTGAGTCTGCAATGCAAAAACAGATGCAGGATCTACAAATGAAAAATGACCAATTGATGAAAAGTCAGACAATGAAGAACGAAAAAATGATGCAAACAACTCCTGAACCATCGGGAGAAATGATGATGCATACAAGCATTACCCCTTCGGGTGCAATGATGAAAAAATAACTATATAGGGGGATTGGTTCGCCAGTCCCCTAAAAGGAAGCAGAGATATGAAATTTATAGGAATTGTAGTAGTTGTTATATTATTAATAGGAATTATAGGAGTACTTGTGGCAAATAGTATGAAAAGCAATACACCAAATGAAATTGCACAAGCTGCAACCCCCAAAAATATATCGGATACTCAAGGGATTTTTAACTCGTCAACTCCGGCTCCTGAATTGACAGGAATTACTGCTTGGCTTAATCCTGATAAACCATTTACAATTAAAAGCCTTCAGGGTAAAGTTGTTCTTGTTGATTTCTGGACAAATCAATGTATTAACTGTATTCATACGTTGCCTTATGTAACTAAGTGGTATGACACATATAAAGATCAGGGGTTTGTAGTGGTTGGTGTACATACTCCAGAGTTTGCATATGAGCATACGACTTCTAGTATCCAAACCGCTATCCAAATCTACGGCATTCATTATCCAGTAGCTCAAGATAATAATTATGCAACATGGAATGCTTATAACAATCAATATTGGCCTGGTGAATATTTAATTGACAAAAAGGGTATTATTAGAAGGACCTATTTTGGTGAGGGAGAATATGATCAGACAGAACATGCCATTAAATCATTATTGAAAGAGTAGCATATACGTTTACTTTTGAATGAGTGTAGTATACTCTAATTAGTATGGATGATACGATAAAACAAATCAGCGAACTTCTCCATGAGGCAGGAGAAACACATCATATTGTTTATAAAATTGTGGATGGAGATGATAAAGATTGGGCTTCGTGGTATTCAGAATGGCTGCTAAATCTTTCTAAATTTTCGGACATTCTCGGTGTAAAGCCTGTACGTAGCGAGCTTACATATATGCTGGTAAAACTTGATAAAGACTACACAGTTGAAAAACCGCATGAAAAGTGGGAAGAGTACTACGCTAAAAAACTAAGGGAGTATTTTAAATAAAATTAACACAAATAAATTATCCTCTTTGAGTAGGTTGGAGTATACCGACGTGATTGCCTTCTGAATCTTCAAATGATATATATCTACCAATTCCCGGGATATCAGCAATTGTTCCTGGACCCTTTGAGCCTCCAATGATTTTTCCTCCTGCTTCTTCTACCTTTTTCATTGACTCTTCAATATTGTCAACTGAAA
>JBEPUU010000027.1:0-10420 GCA_041691355.1 bacterium
AGAGGCCCAGCAGGTAATAAAGAAAAACGATAGCCTTCCGAATTATATTGATCTCTATGATAACTGAATTCCAACCTCTGTGCCATATTATTCCCAGTACTAATAATAACGGCTGCGGCTCCCATTCTAAACGGACTGGATATCCATGTAGTATCATTTAAAACATTTAATCCTACAGGGATAAGACTTCTACGAACTTCGCTTAAACTTCTTATATCAGTTGTTAAATGTCCCATTCCTTCCTTTAGAACTCCACGTTTAATGGCACTATTCAATTCTTTTGACCATATTTTTGTTGAACGAAGTTTTTTAGAATTTCTATCCCTAATATCTGTCAGATTCACATCTACTGTAACATTTACCCATCTTCCAGCTAGATAGGGAGGTGCATTTTCATCGTCATTTCCTGTTCTACTACTCGAATATACCGGTACATTTTCTGCCGTTGTTCTCCCACCTGCGATAGCACTATCGAGATTTCTACCTACTACCCCGGGAGTAATTCGTGAAATTTTTCCTTCTACTCCATTTACTGTAAGACGTCTAATTCCCCCCATCTGCATCATAGTACGAAGTCCAAATAGGTTAATTCCAATCTTATCTACATCAACATAATCTCGTGATAAATTAAGATTAAAGTCCAATCTAGGAAGTTTTACAGCTTCTACCAGAGGTAATGGGGAAAATTTTCTTTCAGCTCTTTGCATCAAAGCATTTTAACAAAATAATTCCACAAACACCACCTATAGTTAAAATTTTCTTCTTGAACCTTCATATTCAATCCAGTATACTTATCAGTATCTTATGGCATATTTAGTTCTTGTTCGTCACGGCACATCAACATATAATGAAAAAGGTCTTTGGGCAGGATGGGATGATCCTGAGCTTACAGAAAAAGGAAGAGAAGATGCCAAAGAAGCCGCAGAGACAATTAAAGATATTAAATTTGATGCTGCATATTGTTCATCACTAGTTCGCCACAAAGATACACTTCAGATAATTCTTGAAACCATAAATCAAACAGGAGTACTCATCACAGAAAGCGATGCTGTTAAAGAACGTAACTATGGAGATTTTACTGCTAAAAACAAATGGGAAGTAAAAAAAGAAATAGGTGAAGAAGAATTTCTCAAACTCAGACGTGGATGGGACTACCCAGTTCCAAATGGTGAATCACTCAAACAAGTATATGAACGCGAAATTCCTTACTATGAATCAACAATTCTTCCTCAATTGCTGGGAGGCAAAAATGTTATTATCGCATCCTCAGGAAATGCACTTCGAGCGCTTGTTAAATACATTGAAGATGTCCCAGATGATCAAATTAGTGAAGTTCAAATAGCCCCTGGTGAAGTCTATGTATATGAAATAAATGAAGTTGGCGAAGTAACTCACAAAGAAATCCGCAACCACCATGAACTGACAGTGTAACTAACTCCTCAGAAAATCTACAATAGTTTGTACTCCATCATCTGAAGTTACTATTTCTGCTATGCCGTATGCATGATTTTTTGTGCGGATAGGAAATCTCTTATGAGTAGCGCCTTCAATCTCACATGATATATGAGAAACTTGTTCATCACCTTGATCGGGTAAAACCGTCATTATATGATCCAAAGGTAGTCTATGAAGATTAATGGACAACAGAGATACTAGATTTGCCCCAGTTAGACTACGATTTCTAAATACATCTATCTCAGGAGTTCCAATAACCTTTTTTAGATTAGTTCTAGAAGAAACTGCAACGACTTTATTATAATCATGTGGAGCATCCGCTAATGTTGCCAATGCTAATCCTCCACCAAGACTTAAACCCATCATAGATGTGGATCCTGTCATTTCATCTGTTGTTAAACACGCTACCTCATCAAGTAGATCAAAAACGTGACGAGGTTCGTTCCACTTAGGCCTGAATATACGTGTATTGAACCCTTTATCAGTGAATTTTTCCTTTACACACGCATAAAAATTATCGACAACTTGAAGGTGGTCTCCTAATCCAGCAATAACTATTAAATTTTGCTTTGCTTCTTTTATCATAATTTGTTACATTGCTCAAGCTTTTCAATATAAACATGCATTATCCTAAACCTGGAAAATAAAGTCAACAATAATGTAAAAGATGTTACAGATGAAACAAAATAACAAATTCCCCTTTGGGAGCAGTTTTTTTGAAGTGTGTGAGGGCGTTTGAAATTGTTTCTCTTCTCACTTCTTCATAGATTTTGGTAAGCTCTCGACAGATCACAATGTCTACATCTCCCATAACAGATTGCATATCCCCTAGTGTTCTGAGAAGTTTGTGTGGAGCTTCAAAAAAGATTACTGTTGATGTTATTGATTTCAAACTCTCCTGGATATCTTTGAAAAAATCGAGTCGGTGTCCTGGCTTGTGTGGTGGATAACCAACGAAGAGAAATTTATCAGTCGGCAGACCTGAGACTGTTAATGCCGTCAACACAGACGAAGCCCCGGGAAGTGAAACAACTTTTAATTTTTCTTTAATGCATTCTCGCACGAGTTTGAAACCTGGATCAGATATTGCCGGTGTTCCCGCATCTGAAACTAATGCAATATTTTGCCCTAACTGGAGTAAACTAATAATTTCAGGAATTCTTTGTAATTCGGTTTGATCATAATACGAAAGTAATCTTGGTTTGTGCTTATCTTCAGGATTTGGAGAAAATTCTGTAAGTAATTTCTCAAGCAGCATACCAGTTCTCCGAGTATCTTCACAGGCAATAATATCAACATCAAACAATGTCCGCAACGCACGAAGCGTGATATCGGCAAGGTTGCCAATCGGTGTCGGTACAAGATAGAGCGTTCCCATGAGGTGATTATACCAAAAATGAGTGAGAAATCAGTATTTGCGGACCAATCCAACTACTTTCCCTTGAATCTTAATCGTATTTGGATAGATTGGTTGCATCGAAGCATTGGCTGGTTTTAAAATAATTTTACCGTCTTCTTTATAAAATCGTTTTAAGGTTGCCAAATTATCATCAACGAGTGCGACCACAATTTGACCATTGGTGGCGACATTAGCTTTCTCAATCACAACATAATCGCCATCAAAAATCCCATCCTCAATCATTGATTCACCTTTAACTTGTAAAACATACGCGGTTGTTGAACCTGAAAGCATAGACGCTGAGATCTGAAATGTTGCATTTGGATCAGTATGTGGCTCAAGCGGCTTGCCCGCAGCAATATATCCCATCAATGGCAATTCAACAGATGGTGAAATTCCCATAAATGTTGAGATAATACTTTCATCCTTTATTTTAAGAACGCGCGCATTACCATCAACTTTTTGAATATATCCTTTATCGACGAGGTTACGAAGAATTACGTGAACGGTAGAAACACTTCGGTGATTCGTAGCATTTGCTATTTCGCGAAGGGTTGGAGCAAATCCGTGTTTATTTTGGAATTGAACAAGGAACTCAAGTGCTTCTCTTTCTTTTTTGTATAGTACTCCAGGCATAGACAATAATCTTTGGTATTACTAAAAAATATACGACATTTCGTGTATTTTTGTCAATAATGCAGACTGCATCATAAATAATCAAACTCGACTTTCTTTATGTTATACTTATTTTTAGAATGTTTACAGGCATAATTACACATATTGGTACAATTAAGAAAAAAACAACTACAGACCTCACAGTTCTAACTGATATACATTTGATAAAAAAACTTGAATTAGGAACAAGTATCTCAGTTGATGGAATATGTCTCACGGTTGTTTCAAAAGATAAAAATACATTCAGTATCAATTTTATGCCTGAAACATCTAAAAAAACAAATATCCAGTATTTTCAACCTGGTACTGAAGTAAATTTGGAACTTGCAGCAACGATTGATACACTTTTTTCTGGACATATCGTTCAAGGACATGTTGATGGCGTGGGGACAATAAAATCAATCGAAGAACAAGGCAATAGTCACCTTTTTACAATTACAATTCCTGAGGTGCTCAATAAATATATTGTCGACAAAGGCTCGATTTGTCTCAACGGCATCTCACTTACAGTCATATCTGTAAGCAGAACTGAATTTACAGTCGGAATTATCCCACATACAATAGAACATACAATGCTTCATTCAGCGCAGATTGGAGATGTGGTAAATCTTGAAGTAGATGCAATTGCGAAATATGTTGAAAAAATCCTAAAGACAAAATAATATGCTAAAAAACCAATCCTCCACTCCATTTGATAAACATTTTACAAAAAAGCTCAAAATCGCAATTGTCCGGACAAATTATCACGTAGAATTGATCGACAATCTTGAGTTGTATGCCAAACAAACTCTCATTGAATCAGGGATTACAGAAAAAAATATTACGGTATTTACAGCTCCAGGATCATGGGAAATACCAATTCTAGTACAACATGCTGCTGAGTCCAAAAAATTTGATGCAATACTTGCATTTGGGATTATCGTCAAAGGAGAGACATATCATTTTGATCTGATTGCCAACGAAGTCGCGCACGCACTTATGCAATTGTCGCTTGATTACAGCATCCCAGTTGCTTTCGAAGTTCTTGCAGTATTTGACAAAAAAGATGCAGAAATACGTGCTGGGAAAAATGATAATAACAAAGGCATCGAAGCAGCCAATGCAGCACTGCGGACAATCCAAGCATTAAAGAAAATTAACAAATAAACCCTAGTCCTCCAGTTCCTAATTGCAAACTTATGCTACAATGCTTTTATGAAATTTCATCTTGAGTCACAGTTCCAACCCACAGGCGACCAACCAAATGCTATTAAGCAAATGACCGAAAATCTGAAACACGACGTCAAAAATCAAGTTCTTCTTGGTGTCACCGGTAGTGGCAAAACATTCAGTATGGCCAATGTCATACGAAATATTCAGAAACCTACTCTTATTATTTCGCATAACAAAACATTAGCAGGACAGTTATATCAAGAATTTCGCGACTTTTTTCCTAACAATGCTGTCTCGTATTTCGTCTCATACTATGATTATTATCAACCTGAAGCATATGTGCCAACGACTGATACATATATTGAGAAAGAATCTGAAATTAATGAAGAAATAGATAGACTCCGCCTTGCAGCAACGACCAATTTGCTGACGCGAAAAGATGTCATAGTTGTAGCTTCTGTCTCGTGTATTTACAATCTCGGTTCACCAGTAGAATACGGAAAATTTGTACTTGAACTTAAAAAAGGCGTCAAAATAAGCCAAAAAGATATTTTGGTGCGACTTACCGATCTGCAATATGACCGGAATGATTATGAGTTCCGCCGTGGATCATTTAGAGTACGTGGAAATAACATCGACCTTTTCCCTGCTTATATCGAAACAGGAATCCGTATAGAAGTAAACGATGTTATCACCAACATGTACGAATTTAACCCGCTCACAGGCGATATACTCAATCAGGTTGATGCAACAGTTATTTATCCTGCCAAACACTACATGACAGATCCGCGAAGTTATCACGATGCATTTGAAGCAATCAATCAAGACTTGGAAGCCCAAGTTAAAAAATTCAGAAGTGAAAACAAACTTATTGAAGCGCAGCGAATCGCACAGAGAACTCACTATGATCTAGAAATGCTTAAAGAAGTCGGCTATGTTAATGGTATTGAGAATTATTCGATTTATTTTGACAAAAGAGATCCTGGCTCTCCACCGTATTCGTTGATCGATTATTTCCAAGCTGCATCAGATGATTGGCAGTTATTTATTGACGAATCCCACATAACACTCCCTCAACTCCGTGGAATGTACAACGGCGACCGAGCGAGAAAACAGACACTTATTGATTATGGGTTTAGATTGCCCTCAGCTCTTGATAACAGGCCGTTAAAATTTGAGGAGTTTATGCGAAAGACCAATCAGATTATCTATGTCTCAGCAACACCCAATGAGTATGAACTTTCATTGGCGAAGGAAGCTGAACATGGCATTGTGGAGCAGTTGATCCGACCAACAGGGCTAATCGATCCAGTAGTTATTGTCAAACCAAGCGCGGGACAAATTGATGACTTGATGAAGGAAATACGAGAAAGAATTGAAAAAAACCAACGTGTTCTTGTTACAACACTTACGAAAAGAATGTCTGAGGAGCTCACGAGTTACCTTCAAGAAAATGAAATTAAGGTTGAATATCTACATTCAGATATCGAGACACTCAACAGACAAGATGTCTTAGATAGTTTGCGATCAGGCAACGTAGATGTCGTCGTCGGAATTAATTTACTTCGTGAAGGACTTGATTTACCTGAAGTATCCCTCGTGGCAATCCTTGATGCGGACAAAGAAGGATTTCTTAGATCTCGTACAGCACTGATCCAAACAATGGGACGAGCCGCAAGAAATGTAGATGCCAAAGTTATCATGTATGCAGACAGAATGACTGATTCGATGAAAGCAGCAATTGGTGAAGGTGAACGACGAAGAACAATTCAAATTGCTTACAATGAAAAACACGGGATCACGCCAACAACAATTGAAAAAGCTATCAGATCCAAATTGGTCGATCAACAACCCGAAGAAGAAAAGCCTCAACTAGAAGGTATAATGAAATTTGCAAAAAAAGAAATTCTCCTGCCAGATGAGAGAGATAAAGCACTTAAAATGTTAAGAAAAGAAATGAAAACGGCTGCCGAAAGCCTAGATTTCGAAACCGCCATCGCCATTCGAGATCAAATTAAGAGAGTTCAGAATAAAATATAACAAGTGTGACTTAACTCTCCATTGCTTTACTATAAGATTTTAGATATAATTCCTCCCTATGACAAGAGGAGCAGAAATACAGGGACCAGAACCAGATTCTTTTACGATTACAAGAATGATTACTGATACAAACATTCTAGATCAATATAGAAGTATCAATGAAGGATTTTTACGTACTACAATTAGTCATGAAAAAATGCAACGCAGACATATTGATAAAAGCCGTATGCGAATTAAAAGATCTGCAGATATCGCATTGAGACAGTCAACTACAGATACACCTGAGGCACTCATATTTGGACTTGGAAATTCTATTGATGTTCCGTTAAAGGACTTAGCAGAAGTTTTTCGTAAAATAAAAATTGTTGATTTAGATGAAAAAGCGGTGGTAGCAGCAGTAAGGAAATTACCTACTAAATTACAAGAAAAAATAGATGTAGTCATCGCAGACGTTTCGGGAATAACCGAAGAATATAACCAAGTAATTCAAGTTGCCTCAACTGAACCTAAAGCTGATAAATTTTTAGAAAAAGTAACACAAGGATTGCAAGATATCGACACTGATGCAGAAGCTCCCAGTTTTGGGACAAATTATACGTTTGTATGTTCGCAACTCGTTATGACTGAATTAGGATCAATACCATTTAAGTCACTTTATGAAAAATCAAGAGAGCATGGAATTACTCTACCATCACAACCAAACTCTCTCGAACATCAGCTTACTCTTGAAGCAAGACACTTAACAAGAAGTATGCAACAAAGCCATATAGAAGCATTGGCTCATGCTGTGGCACCAAGTGGAAGTGGAAGTGGAATAGTGCATTTAGCAGATACCAGTACAATAAGGTCTGAAGGACGTAGATCAACTCTTTTACAACCAGTGATTATTAATCCGAGTATCATCAAGAACTTTAATAAAAGAGCTACTGAATCTTGGCTATGGCGATGCGCTCCAGGACTTGCATATGATGTCACAGCATTAGCACTTGAACCCAAGCAGTTAGTTGCAGCGTAAATTCTACATCCTCTGAACGAGGATCATGTTGGTGGAGCCGGATTCGGCGAAGGGCATTCCTGCTGAGATGACGTAGAGATCACCTGTCATAAGTGGTTTAATTGCATTATTTTTCGCAAGATCTCTTGAGAGCTTGAGCATTTGTTCAAAATTTGTAACTACTTCAACAAGATATGGATGAACTCCCCAAGAAAAAGCTAATTGTCTAATAACCAAAGGATCAGGAGAGACAGCAATAATTGGCTGTTGATGACGATGTTGTGCAATATGTCTGGCTGTTGCACCACTTTGGGTAAAGGCAATAATTAATTTTGCTCCAATTTGATCTGCTATAAGACCAGCTGAATTACTTGTCGCGTTGCCGATTGTACCTTTTTCATCAAATAAGAACGGTTTTACATGCTTCACAGACTCATGAATAACTTTTACCATCGTATCAACTGTCTCAATTGGGTATTTTCCGGATGCTGTCTCAGCTGATAACATCACTGCATCTGTATAATCAAGGATCGCATTAGCAACATCTGCTACTTCGGCACGAGTTGGGACGGGTTTGGAGATCATAGACTCAAGCATTTGAGTTGCTGTAATAACAGGTTTTCTTTTTCGGACACATAATTCGATCAGCTCTTTTTGAATATAAGGAACTCGAGATAGCGGAACAGCCAATCCGAGATCTCCTCTCGCTACCATAAGCGCATCAGCGACTTTAAGAATACTTTCTGCATTCGTCACTCCGTCAACCGTCTCAATTTTCGCAACGAGCATTATTTTGGTTTGATCAGGCAAAAGTCTTTTAATTTCATTAATATCTTCATCTTTTTGTACAAAACTAATTGCAATCGCATCTACATTATTCTCAATTGCCAATGCTACACCCAATTTGTCCCGCTCTGTAATCCCTGATCCTGCCAAAAAGATTCCTTCTGCTGAAAATCCTTTTTTAGGCTTAAGTGACCCGCCGACAATAACTGTTGTTTCAAGTGAGTTTTCTGTTTTTGCATCAATATGAAGCTTAAGCGCACCTTCATCTATATAAACAAGCGCTCCAGGTTCTAAAATATCGATAATTTCAGGTCTATTGAGACCACATCTTTCGTGATCACCAAGCCGTACATTCTTTTCAATAGTAAATTTCTGTCCCTTTTCGATAACAACATCAGGTTTCATCATGCTGATTCGAATTTTAGGTCCTGGAAGATCAAGCATGACCGCAAGAGAACGCTTCAGCTCCTTTTCAGCACTTCGTACCCATTCTGTGATCTCTTTAACTTCTTTTTCTGCCGCATGAGAAAAATTAATACGAAAGACATCAACTCCAACTTTTGCAAGTTCGAGAATTTTTTCTTCACTTGAAGTTGCGGGGCCGATTGTTGCGACAATTTTAACAGATTTCAATTCCATAAAAATAAACTAGGGAGTAATTATACTGCTAAGTGATATTTTTCACAAGCTCTATATCCATGAGCTGTCCTTCTTCATTCACCAGTACCGATACAGCATCTATTCTCATTAAATCCGGCGATCGTGGATGTTTAAGTTTGTAAAACTGAGTTGCTTTGATAAGTGCGCGGATTTTATAATATCCAATTGATTCAAGAGGTTCGCCAAAAGCATTTGAAGATCGAGTTTTTACTTCCACAAAAACGAGCGTTTTTTCTCGTGTATTCACATCAGTTTCAATTGCAATAATATCGATTTCTCCCCCACGAATGCGAAAATTGCGATCAACAATCTGCCACCCATTATGAATCAAGAACGAGACGGCATATTCTTCTCCACGATTCCCCTGATCAAGATTACTTCTCATAGCTCATCTATACTATAGCATATGCAAATAGTTAGGAAAAAGTAAAAATGACTATTATTTTGTTCCGCTTAAGATAAGCTCCTTAATTCTTCGTTTTCCCTCTTTCTCAGCAGCTCTTAGAGATAGATATTCTCCTCCAAAAATAATGTTTTCATAAACGGTCCTTGGTTCTGGATGTATTTTATCCGCTCCGGGTGGATCCATAAGCACTCTAACGATACCAATATCATATGGATGAAAAATACCAAATGTTCCTTTTTGTATTGAGGGTACTATAACGAGACTTCTTATAAGGTCTTCCTGTGGAGGTAATGAAACAGCGAGCCCAGCTCTTCCCTGACTGTTTCTTGGAAAAAAAATTCCTTCTTTTTCTCTAATTCGCATAGTAAAAATTTTAGTGCTTTGCGATTTTGAGGTAGTTGAGCTTTGCTCTTCTGATTTTTTTCTTTGAATGTGCGTCAACTTCTACTTTTTCAATATTTGGAGAATCAATAGGCCAAATGCGTTCTACTGAAATTTGTCCTACCATTTTCTGAACAGTAAATGTTTTATTGGTACCACGACCACGCATCCCAAGAACAACACCCTTAAAAATCTGAATACGAGTCTTCTCACCCTCTTGGATTTTCTGATGAACTTTTACAATATCCCCTGGAACAAAGGTAACTGTTTGCAACATAGATTATATTATAGCGGAAAATCATAGATTACTCAAGAATCAAACTGGAAAATCATTTGTGATAGAATTCCTAATAATAAATATATGTCCAGCAATATAGAAACCTTAAAAAAAACTTACGCTGATTTGGAACGTCTAGTCATAAAGGCAGATCCTACTGCACTTCTTGAGGCCTGACACTTATACACATCTCCG
>JBEPUU010000028.1:0-10384 GCA_041691355.1 bacterium
ATGTTGAAAAACTTCTAACTGTAACAGGAAATATCACAAAACACATGGAGACATCAATGGTCCCAGTCTATATGAAACCTACCAAAGAAGACGGTAAGACATTATATGTCATTATTTCTCCAGACAAAGGGCTTTGCGGTGGACTTATAACAAATCTTTTAAAAGAAGTTATTCGCAGTTCAAATTCAAACGACTCATTCGTAACAGTTGGTAAAAAAGTCGAGTCCCCTATTGCACGGTTCTCAAAAAGTTTGGTTGCATCATTTCTTTTTGGTACTACCCTACCACAATATGATGTTGTATTCCCAATTGCCAAAATTATTGATGAACACTTTTTGTCAGGAAAAGTAGATAAAGTTGTGTTGGTCTCATCGCATTTTGTAAATCTTTTTTCTCAAAGACCACACATAACCAATCTTTTGCCAATCAAACCAGTTGTGGAAGAAGAAACAAAAGAAAAAATCCAAATTCAGACAACTAAACAAATTAACAAATTCCAGTTATTTGAACCTGACGTAGAGACACTTTTGCCTGACCTTTTGAAGCGATATATGGAAATGTCACTCTATCAAGAAATTCTGGAAAGTTATTTGGCAGAACAAGCAGCTCGATTACTTTCAATGCAAAATGCGACCAACAACGCAAAAGAGATTATTGAAGACCTCAAATTAGAGTATAATAAGACTCGCCAAGCGAAGATCACAAGCGAAATTCTGGACATTACAGGTGCAAGTGTGGTAAATTAAAAAACTATGGCAGAAACAAATAACAAAAATAGTGAAGGTATCGTAATCCGAGTTCAAGGACCAGTTGTTGATGTGTATTTTGAAGGTGAAGTGCCAAATATCTATGAAGCACTTACTATCGTCATGCCAACGGGTGAAACGCTCGTTCTTGAGGTACAATTTGAAATTGGTGATCATGAAATAAAAGCTCTTGCGTTTGGTTCAACGGACGGACTTGCACGAGGAGTTCTTGTAAAACGAACACATGCACCTATTAGTGTACCTGTGGGTACAAAAACCTTGGGAAGAATCTTCAATGTATTAGGAGAACCAATCGATGGTATGAAGTTTGAAGAAACAAAAGAGAGAAACGTAATTCATAGATTACCTCCTCCCCTTATAGAACAAGAAACGACACCTCAAATCCTTGAAACAGGTATTAAAGTTATCGATTTGATCGCTCCATTTACCAAAGGTGGGAAAATTGGAATTTTTGGAGGAGCAGGTGTCGGTAAAACAGTTATTATCCAAGAACTAATTCGAAACATCGCAAAAGAACACTCCGGCCACTCAGTTTTTGCTGGAGTTGGAGAAAGAACTCGTGAAGGTACAGATCTTTGGATTGAAATGAAAGATTCAGGTGTGCTCGAACAAACTGTGATGGTATACGGTCAGATGAATGAACCACCTGCAAACCGTCTTCGTGTTGCCTTATCTGCACTCACAATGGCAGAATATTTCCGTGATGAAAAAGGTGAAGATGTGTTGTTCTTTATTGATAACGTATTTCGTTTTGCACAAGCCGGATCTGAGGTTTCAGCGCTTCTTGGTCGTATGCCAAGTGCTGTTGGATATCAACCTACTCTTGCAACAGAAATTGGTGCTCTTCAAGAACGTATTACAAGTACCAAGAAAGGATCTATTACATCACTTCAAGCTGTATATGTACCTGCCGATGACTACACAGATCCTGCGCCTGCAACGACATTTGCACACATGGATGGAACAATCACTCTTGAGCGTTCAATCGCAGAACAAGGTATTTATCCAGCTGCTGACCCGTTAACATCAACATCACGTATGCTTGATCCAAATATTGTCTCACAAGATCATTATGACGTTGCTAGAGGAGTCCAACAGGTATTGCAAAAATATAGAGATCTTCAAGATATTATTGCAATTCTAGGTATGGATGAACTCTCGGACGAAGATAAAAAGACAGTTGCACGAGCTCGAAAAATTCAGAGATTCATGAGTCAGCCGTTCTTCGTTGCAGAAATATTTACTGGATCTCCCGGAAAATATGTAAAACTTGAAGATAGTATAAAAGGATTTAAAGAAATTCTGGAGGGTAAACATGATGATCTCCCTGAACAAGCTTTCTATATGGTTGGAACTATTGAAGAAGTAATAGAAAAGGCTAAAAAATCAAAATAATGGATTTAGAAATTATTACCCCTGAAAAAGTCGTCTATCAAGGAGAAGTTGGTGAGATATATATCAAAACAACTGATGGACCACTTGGTATTTTCCCTCACCATATCAACCTTTTTAGTAAAATAGTCCCTGGTGAACTCAAACTCAAAGTTTCGGGACACGAACAGTTTATGGCTCTGACTGGTGGATTTATGGAAGTTAGTAATAACAAAGTAACTATTCTTGCAGACTATGCTGTTCCTGCTGAAGAGATACAAGTAGAAAGAGCATTAGAAGCAAAAAAACGCGCAGAAGAATTATTAAAGAAAAAAGAAACTCAACTTGACGCCAGAGAGTTTGCTGCGACACAAGCTGAACTTGCAAAAGCAATAGTTGAATTACAAGTTGCAAATCGTAAAAGAAAAAGACCTCTCCAGTAATTTGTTGTAATATTGTATACAAAATCTATGGTTGCAATTGCCATAATATAATGATATAATAATGTTATCAAATAAGTTTTGGTTTGTAATCAAAACTTATTAAATCAATTAATATATAATAAAGACCTCACAAAAAGCATAAAAATCCCCAATAACGAGAGAATTAGCAGTTGAAATAAAAAAGTGCTACGTTTATAGTATTTTTATTTTGTCTACAAAATCAAGGGAATTAGCTTTAAAAATCAAATAATCCCTATAGTTCTAGTATCTATCTGTTTTTGAAGGAATATACGAATAATAAAGAGGAAAAAAGCTAATTGTATATAAATAATGTACAATTTTACTTCCTTTAATAAAAATATTGCCAAGCTTAACTCTTTTCATTACAATACAACTACGCGATGTTGTTCAGACGCCATCACTTGCCTACGTAGCTCAACGGTAGAGCAGCGGTATCGTAAACCGCAGGTTATCGGTTCAAATCCGATCGTAGGCTCATATTGATGATAGAGCAATGCTTTCGTAAAGCATGGGTTGTGGCTTCGCGACACTTCGAAGAAGATAGTCCTCTTGTAGGAATTCCCACCATCGGCTCAAGAAAAATCTTCGTATATTTAATTGATTTATTTTGCAAAATGTTGACAATGTGATATACAATACAGGTAGTATGTCCAGATCTCGCCTCACCAATAATTTAGAACGAAAAGCTATCCATAATATCGTTATTGTTGTTGTAGGATTCATTATTATTATTGCTATAATCATAATTTTTGGCAATAAATTACTTGTCGGCTTTAGTCTGTTAACAGAGAAAATGGAAGGTGGAAATAACACAACAATTTCCAATCAAGAAGATACATCATACATTGCCCCTCCTACATTAAATCCAGCTGGAACGGCAACAAATAGCGCTCAGATTACAATAGGAGGCTATGCTCAAAAAAATCAAACAGTGAACCTTTATCTTAATGATCAAATGGTAGATACCAATACTACAGATTCAAACGGAAAATTTAGCTTTTCATCAGTTACCCTTCACCAAGGACAAAATACAATAACAGCAAAAGTCGCTAACAATAATAATAAAGAAAGTACCGCTTCAAATACGATAACGGTTACATATTCAAAAAGCGCACCAGGTCTGTCAATTGATAAACCGCAAGATGGTCAAACATTCAGTAAAGGCTCGTCTCCTACTCTCAGCATTCAAGGAAAGACTGATATAGGCAATAATGTGACTGTGAACGGTTTCTGGGCCATTGTAGACGATCAAGGGAACTATACGTACCTTTATACGCTTCAGGATGGAGATAATGACATTAAAGTTATTGCAACAAATACTGCAGGCAATCAAACTACCAAAGAAATCCACATCCACACGCAATAATTAGGCCTTCTCGTGCATTAATCCGACAATCATCCATAGCCAAAACATAATTTCGGGATAGAATAGACTGTTAATAAAAAGTGAATTAATAAACAGACCCACGCCTGATGCTATAAATATTAAAGCGAAAATATTTTTTTTATATGTACCTTTTGCTTTTTTAAATAGTCGAAACCATAAATAACAATAAGAAATGAGGCCAAAGATTCCAGTCGTTGCAAAAATAAATAATAAGCTCGTATCATCTCCTGATGCAGAGTGTGCAGGAAAACGCGGATCGGGTTTTATAAAATGAAATTTAATTTGTGCATATCGATAACTATCAAATCCCACTCCGATCAAAGGATTATGTTGAATTATTTGTAGTGCATGGTCTGCACTTTGAAATCGTGAAATACTTGAATTAACTCGAAATAAATCTAGATTCTCGATATAAAAAAAGGGAGAAATCAAAACTATAAAAACTATTATTGCTCCAATAAGATACAAAATAAATTTTCTTTTTTGTACAAGAAGAAAAAAAGTAATTCCTGAAGCAATAAGCATCAAAAGAGCACTTCTTGAATACGTTAAAAAGATCGCAATTAAAGTAAAAATCAGTAACAAACTATAAAAAATAATAGTATTTTTCTGAAGAGTTTTTGTTTTATTAAATAGTAATCCCGCGATAAATATACTGTAAAAAACAAAAAATGCACCTGCGAAATTTGGATCAAAAAATGTTGAAAACATTCTATAAAGATGCTCATCCCAACCCAAATAATATAGATTACGTAAACTAGGGTAGAAAATAAACTGTATATAGCCAATAAGCAGAATTATTATGCCATCAGTTATAAGAAAGGATGCTATCTTTTTTTTAAACTTTGTATCTAGCTGTATTATCGCAAAGAAAATGCTCAAATATGATATCCAACGTAACAAATAAAGAAAAGAAACCAAAAATTCATGAGAAGTAAGCCAATAAGTATTAATAAGTAAGGAAATAAGGCCGATTAATGGAAAGAAAAAATAATATGGTTTAAATAATTTTGTAGATTTCTTATTCCGAATATACATAATTATCGTCCAGATTAATAAGAAAACTGCAAACAAATCTAGAGGTTTAAGAAAAATATTATTACCTAAATCAAATCGCAGTATTTCTCCAAAGGGGAAAAATACTAGCAAAGCTATAAGAAGAATTTTAGTAATTTTCATAATATTTATTTTTTATCAATCTCGAATATGATATACGGGCCGACTATTAATACTTTTTTTTGTCTCTGAATAAATTGAGACAATAGTTGATTATATTTATACGGACCTACTGCAATTATATATTTTACATGTTTTTGCTTTATTTCGCTCAGTACCCTTTTTTGAGAATAAAGACCTTTTGGCGCCTCAAGAAGAACAAATTGAGCAATGCCTGATGGATTATTGCGGTCAAACAAAAAATAAAGCATTGGAGAAAAAGGATAAACAAAAATATAATCATCTTTTTTCGTGTAACTGGTAATAAATCTATCTATCGTTTTCAAATTAGATATAGCAGGATTATTGCTATCTACGAGAATTCCTTTTGTATGTTGCATTTGAATTGGAGTTGTTTCTTTAAGAAAATAATCTTCATAACGATAACTTTTGGTAAAAAATGTTAAATAGAATCCAAGGGCAATAAATAAAAATGTTATAAAAATAAGAAATTTAAATCCTTTTTGCTTATAAAATATTACCAAAGATGAGATAATGACCATACTTAAAAAAGGATATACATGTAATAAATCGCTTGCGGGATAAACAGTGCCAAAGAAACCTGTTAGAGCTATATAACCAAATGCTGCTTTTTCTAGAATTATTTTTTTTCTTATGGATAACCAAATAAGAATGCATAGATATATTACGGGAAAATAATAAGGTAGTAGTTTAAAAAAACCGAGTGGTTCTACTATCATAGTGAGAGATGGATAGCTAAATCTATATGTATCTGTAAATTGTTTGCTGTATGCGAATAAAACTTGCAGTGAAGAAAAATCTGAAATATTTTTAAAGACTAAAGAGAATAAGAAAAAGAGTGAAAGGAAACTAACAAAATCTGTTAATGCAAGCACTGCAACTTTCTTTTGGAAACTCATTTTACTACTGAATAAAAATAGTAAATTAACAACAATAAAAAAATAGCCTCCTAAATTTTGTTTAAAAAAGAATATAAGAGCAAGTACTATTCCAACACAAACGAGATATCTATATTGATTTTTATGATTCCATAGAAGAAAAAGAATCTGGATTATAATAGCAAAAAATACGCAAGACCAGACAACAATTGGAACATGCAACAAAGGATATCCTAGCGAAATGACTATAAAGCCAATGACTATATGTAACGCCAGTGATTTCAATTTATACAAATGTATTAAAATAAATGTGAAGCAAAGAATTAAGAGACAAAAAATTAGACTAAGATAACGACCAACTAGTAGTTGAAAACCAAATATTTTATAAAGAAAGGCCAAAAGATAGAAATATCCTGGTGAGTATTGGAGAGCAAAATCTTTATAAGGAATTTGACCTTGAGCTATCCTTTGGGCAAAATGCACATAATATCCTTCATCTGAAAATATGATACCTTTATTTACAAAAAATGAGTAATAGCAAAACGCTAGAACAATAAATAGAACATCTACCAAAAAAAATCTTTTCTTTTTAACAATTTTTGTAAAATGTTGAGGAAATTGAGACATAGAAATTATTTTCTCCATGACTCTATTTTACTATACGAACTTGAGGAATTGGGATGACAAATTTCACTTGTTTGTCAGGAAGCATTTTGCGAACCTTTGCAATAATTTCCTCCTGGAAATTCCAAGCTAAAATAAGAACTATATCAGGTACATTTTTCATAATCTCAGGTTCATGCATGATCGGAATATGTGTACCTGCAGAGAATTTTCCTTGTTTATATGGATTTCCATCAGCGATATATTCAATTATAGAATTATCGAGTTCACAATAATATAGAAGGGTAAGTCCTTTAGCTGCTGCTCCAAATCCAACTATTTTTTTTCCTTTTTCTTTTTCTGATTTCAAAATACTTCTTAAATCTTTTTTAATTTGTACTACATTTTTTGAAAATTGTTTGAGAAGTTGTTCTCTCCGACGAACATACATTCTCATGCTTCCACCATGAATCTTGGAACTTTCAATTTTAAATATTTCAAAAGGCGAACTATCATTGAACAAATGATAGAGAGTTTCATACGTAAAATATGATAAATGTTCATGGTAAATTGTATCAAATTGATTTTCGATCAATAAATTGCGTGCATCAGGGAATTGTGCAAAGAATACCCCATCTTTATCCAAAAGAATATCTAGATTTTCAATAAATTCATGCAGATTGTGAATATGCGCAAAGACATTTGTTGCAGTGACAAGTTTAGCTTTTCCATATTTTCTTACGACATGTTGCGCGGTTTTTTTGTCAAAATATTTATTAACCTTTGTAACATGACTGATGATATTTTTTGCAGGTTCTATATTTACTACATTCATTCCCTTTTTTTGAAATGTATGCAATAATGATCCATCCGAGCCTCCAATATCAATAATAAGATTATCATTTTTTAGTTCCAAATCTTTAATCAAAAATGTAGAGAGTTCATCAAAATGTTTTAAATATGTTTTTGATCCGGAAGGAATATACAAATAATTATCGAACATCTTTTCTTTCGTAACAATATAGTTAAGCTGAATAAGTCCACAGTGATTGCACTTAAGAAGTTCCAAAGGATATCTTTTTGCTTTTTCTTTTTTGTTTGATAATAAATTATTTACGAGGGGCTGTTTACCTAAAGAGAATACGAGATTGAGATCTTTACTTGAACAAATTCTGCATATTTTAACTTTCATTATTCATTGTATGTCCTTCAGTTATTGTCTCTTTTTCGAAGGAAATAATTTTGTAACCAAAATGTATAGATAAAAAGTTGGATATATATTGCCCATTTAAGCAATTGATACCATTTATCAACAAGGGTTGAAATACCAACTCTTTTTGAGAATGTTATTGGTATTTCAATATAATTCAAATTGCTTGTTACTGTCAAGAGGAGAAGTTCAGTTGCAAAAAGAGCATTTGTTGTTTTTGTTTTTTTAAGTAATTTTTGAAGCGTCGATCCAACAAATAATTTATATGTGCATCCGATATCAGACAGTTGATTGGTATTAAAAAGAAATTCAATACTTTTTGCTACAAGAACATTTGCCCATTTTCTTCCAGTTGTCATGTCTGTTCTTGATGATAAAATGTTCTGTCCTGTCCTAGCTCCAAAAATTGCATCAAAACCATCGTTAACATAGGCAAAAAACTTTTCAAGATCACGACCAGTATAAGAACCATCTGGCTCACAAAGAATAATATAATATCCTTTAGCGTTCTTTATCCCCGTTCGATAGGCATGTCCGTATCCTTGTTGAGTTTCATAGATTATTTTTGCTTTTGTTTTTTTTATTTCATCATCTGTCCCTGTTTCAGCATTATTATTGACGACAATTATTTCATCAACATAACCCGTTGAAAAAAATTCGTTTATAACAGCTTTTATAGAATTCTTCTCACGATAAGTCGCAAAAACAACGGAAACAGTTTTTTTATTGTACATACAATTTTATGTTGGGTATACTTATTAAGTCGTTATCATTATAATCTACTTAGTAACTCATGCAAAGAACAAAGAACAAAAGAATAGTTTGCCCCATCTGCAAAAAAACTCCCAAACCTCAAATGAATTTACTAGTGACCCACTGGTATTGTGATAGATGCTCTTTGGGCTGGATAAAAAAAATACCTAGATCAATTTATAAAGAAGAGTATTACTCCTCAGGATCATCAGTGCTTGCAAAAATATTTATTCCACTCGAATTATTCTTTTATAAAATAAGAGAATCATACATAGGATTGCAGATGAAAATTTTTTATATCGATATTGGTGCTGGAGATGGTAATTTTTTGGATCATGTAAACGCTAAGAAGAAAATCGGTGTTGAAATATCTGCTTCTGGAAGAAAAAAAATGGAAAATATCGGATTACAAACTCTTTCGCCTAAAGAATTTCTAAAATCCAAACATAAAAATGCAGATTATATAAGTTTTTGGCACGTTCTAGAACACGTAGACAATCCTATTAATTACATAAAAGCTGCAAAGGAAAATATATCCACGAATGGCAAAATAATTATTGCGGTTCCCAATGTTAATAGTTTTGAATTTAAATTATTTAGACAGTATTGGTTTCATCTCACACCCCAGTACCACATATGGTTCTTTTCACCTCAATCCATTCAAAAACTTTTAAAACTTGTTGATATGCAAATAGATCGGATTGATTATTTTTCAGTAGAGCATCATTTTGCAGGCATACTTCAATCAGTTATTAATGCATCTGCTCATACTGACAATGCTCTTCATAAATTAATTAAAAGAAGACAAGACCTATCATCAGTATCTTTCTCCACAATTCTCTGGATTATTTTTTGGTGTACATTGGGCTTACCGTTTGTTATACTCTTTTGGTTATTTGCATCACTATCTAAGAAATCTGGCGCAATTGTAATTATAGCTTCAAAAGTATAGTTAATAAACCTCAAATTTAAATTTTCTATTCCGGTAAAGCTTTACTTTTGTTTTATCATTAAAATATATCATCTGCCAATTTACATATTTTAAAGGTAATTTACTATCTTGGACTGCAATATAATTAAATTTGTCTCCTTTTTGTATCCACGAATTATCAACATACGGAAAATCTACATAATACAAATTATGAAATCCATAAAGTAAGACAATATCTGAAGATTTAATATGCTTTGAAAAATAATGGTCTGTATCATAAAAATCTCCAAAGGAAAAATTTAAATGGTTGGGGAGAAATTGGCTTTTGGATTCTTTTCCAATTAGAACCGGAATATATTTACTATTTGCGATAAAACGATAACCGACCGAAACGAAAGAAATAAAAATAATTACAATAAGTACTAATCGAGGAATATATTTCCATTCTATTCCGGCTTTCTTAAGAATTTGAGAATATACACTGCCGCATATGAGAGAAAAAGCTGGTAAATATGGGAGAATAAATCTACCGCCGCCTGTTTGTGGGGTAAAATACCACAAAATTATAGTAAATGCACTGTACCACACGATTAGTTTTATTTCTTTTTGGAGTTTTGAAAATACTACTACAAGAAGCGGCAGAAAAATTACATAGATCGGTGAAATTGGGTCTGGTGAATACATAAACAAATTCCAAAGACCTATTAAAAAATGTAATAGACCAAACTGCGTTGGAGTTATACCATATATTTGAGTAAAAAAAGGATACACGGGGTTTGCTGTATGAATATACGAGAAAATGAACCAGGGAAGAGGTATTAGC
>JBEPUU010000029.1:0-10114 GCA_041691355.1 bacterium
ATCATATGTAGTAGATTGCTAGTTTCGGCCTCGGGAGTATTTTTTATTACCTGATCCATCCAGGCAATAAACTGTTTAATATCAGTAAGATAGTTCTTTATCGTTAGTTTGCTTGCGTGTTCGGTATAAAGAAAATTTTTAAATTCTTTAAGAAAGAAAGGGTCAGTGACTACTTGTTTTGGTTGAGAAAAAGAGAACGGATTGGTTTTGATGGTTCCAGATGCCTCTAGAAAGGTTGCGAATTTCCGAAGTGATGATATATATCGTTTTGCAGATCTTGCTGCAGGTAAAGAATCATGCGTGCTTGATTGAATATGAGATTGGTAGTGTGATACAAGATCAGAGGTGAGTTGTTGTGGAGCGAAGATGGTGTGGAAGGTTTGAGAATACCAATTAGTGAACCTTCGTATATCAGCAAGATAGTTCTTTATTGTAATAGAACTTGAAGGATTCTTTTGAGTTACCAAATAGTTTTTGAAATCATTTACTATATCCATAGCCGGTTAGTTGTGAAAAGTATTTTCAAAAGTTCATATAAAAATTCTCTATAGCTTCAAGATTATACTGATTATACCGATTATTTGATGAACTTATGAAGATTAATTCCAGGATATAGAAATAGGGTATTTACTGTCAAGACAGTAAAAAGACAGTTGATATATTATGATTACCTTTGTACTATAAAAACATTTAAAAATTAACTTTTTTGTCGTGTGAAAATGCGTGAAAAGAGAAAATATTGTCGTGAAAACATCAATTTACGTACATTTTTCTCTTATATAAGATAATTTTGAAGCTAAGTAAAATTTTATTAAGAAAAAATGATTATGCAAACAAGTCATTTTTATCTACAAAATATGTCATTTCTTAATATGGGTTCTTAAAGATGAAATAGTAAAAGAGTTGATTTTGTTACCTATAATCTATGATTAATAGTTCATATTTGTTAAAAAGTAATATGCATACTCAAAATAGCAATGAGCATTGTGTAATGCTAGGTATTATAAATGCCACTTTGGATTGATAGGATGGTGTAAATGGGTATTAAAGCGTCTAACGAGATAAAATAAACCGTTAAAGGAGAAGTAAGATATATGTATATATAAGGGAATACACACCGGTACAAATAGATATAATATATACGGTGGTTTGATTAATATGAATACTATTATATGTATTGAGTATACACGTAAGATATATGTTACTCCTCCTTAGCCTCAAATCTCATTCTATGACCTCTAATAGCCTCGATATAAAAGGTCATAAAATCAGTTTTCAGACGGTTTTTTACTGATTGACGTGACATATTACCCATATTTAGAGCAAAAATAGGTGCCGTTATAGTAAAAATAGTATAGTATTAATTAACGATAGCTAAATAGGTAAATAAAGTAGGCTTATATTTAATTACCGAATGAATTAATAAGTATAAATTATACTTTTTTTGTCTATAGTTCGATATATTATGGAGGAGTAGGTAGCAGCATTACTAATTACTTTGCTAACCCAAGTCAGTACATGCATACTATTACAATATATGCCTAATCAGTAGCATACTAGATCATATTTGTCTAAAGTAGATGTTTTTTCATAGTTTTTAGTAGCTTGCTTAGCTTCAAGAAAAGAGAAGATAAAATTAATATTGGATCTTATGGGAATTTGAACATGGAATCATACCAAAAATTATCTCTATATTAGAATAAATAATAAGTTAAGTTCACGACTATATATCTTGTAGATATTCTTTTTTTAATAGTATAAAACTTTTTATGGTTGCCAAGAAAAAAGAGAAGTGGATTTTAGCGATTTAAAATTAGCTTTGTGTTAGCACACATATTTAGAGAGTGATAGATATTGTTTGGGTTGATATTACGACCTAATCGTTAAGTATGGAGGAGCTCCCAAAAGATGGCTTTTATTTGCGATTTAAGACCTGTTATTATCCTTAAATGATTAAGTCTACTCTTCAAATTCTTCTAATAGTGACTCTTTTAAGTAGTAATTGATTACTTTTGATATCCTAAAATTTAGGAGATTTTCTTTTTTACCCTCAAGTAGATAAGGAATACAAGTGTGAATATGAGAAGGATTGCTAAAAGAAATCCTAAAGGAAAGGCAAAGAAATGTATGCTTCTTGCATATGTTGGGCCATCACTAGAAAGTGAAAGAGATAACGTTGCTGTGTACATTCCTAACAAAAATTTTTCAGGCCAAACGAGTGTAGGTAGTGAAGCCATAGTATTATTTTGATTACTCTTAGTAAGTGCATTAGCAACCATTTCACTCTGTTTGCCAGCAAGCGTTCGGCCTGTCCCAGCAAGGATAACGTTGTTTGGGATCTGAATTTTTCCCACTGTTTGACCAAACATATTTTTTATAAGTATATAACCATGAGGAGCTATAAAATGTTCGCCTTGGTTAAATACAGTCAAACTAAATGGAACAGGACCAGATTCTTGAAACCAATTTGTAGTAAATGATTCAATGTTTCCCTGGGGTATTTCTTTATCTCCGATAGCAAGAAGAACATTAAGGGCAATGCCTGCTTGAATAGTTGATATACTGACTTGAGACAGTTTGTTTTTATTTGATATATTTTGAGTAGTTGTGTGAGAATTCTCTAAAAAGATAAGAGAAAAATAATAGTCACTACTAGGTTCGTTTTCAGGAACTATAATATGGAGGCGAAGTTTTTGAGATTGTTTGGGTCCAAGCGATATCGAATTTTGTGAATTGTTACCAGCATCTACAACTTGAATCTTGTCAAAAATTTTTTTATCAACCAATGGCAGAGGTTGGCCGTTCTTAAAAAAAACGACATGTCCGTTCTCAGATGCTAACGGATCAAAAGCTTTATATCCAACAGTGAGATTAATAGGTTTATCACCTGAATTCTCTACACTAAAGGGTGCCCAGACATCTGCCGGTGGTTTTGATTCAATTCTGAAAACAGAAGGAAAAACTTTTAGAGATGTTCCATCAGCGAAGACATTTTTAGGAAAAAGAAAAAGACATGCTCCAAGAGCCAAAATAGGGAAAAATATTTTCAACTGTATTTTTTCGTTTTTCATCTAAATAAATTTTAATTCATTAAAAACCAGGTACTGCTAGATAAGTTATATTATTATTGTATCCTCCTGTTTTTTGTGTCCCTGAAATATTTACTTTATAAGTAATGGTTGCTTTGCTAGTAGATTCAACACCTGTATCTGTTATCAGTGGTTCGGCTAGTTGATTTAATGAGTCGTCAGGATACTGTTTGAAGTAGTTTGATTGGGAAAATTGCTGATCACATATAGTTTGATCCAGACTGTCGCAGCGGTATCCAAAACCATATGTCAATGTATTGTTCCATGGTGCTGCTGTTACGGAAGAACAACCACCATTATCGCAACTTGTATTTTGGATAATTGCATTTCCTGAAGAAAAGAGCGGATGATTTTCATACCCAAGTATTTCTCCTCCAAACTGTGAATTGGGGAGTGCAAGGGTAGAAGTTCTGCTAACAGGATTTGTTGATGAAAGAATTCCATAGTCGATACTGTTTTGGGAGAGTTGAATGGAAAAAGAATTATTAGAAGAATTCACAGTATAATCCTGTCCGGTTGTAAATTCGGGTTTTGGGGTTTGAGTTCCGAGTACTTGTGATTGGAATTTTGGTCGATGAGTTGGTTGTGGATTGGTATCGATAGTTCCGACATCAATGGAGTAGTTATTGTTGGAAATTGTGTCGGCGCTCGCGCTTTCGGTGAAATGAGAAGTGAGAAATGAAAGATAAGAAATAAGAATAGTAAGGAAAAAAGAAAGTGCTATTCTCTTCTTTTTGGCATTTGATTTTTGAGTAGTCATTGCTTCCTTCATGGTAGTTGATTTGTGATAAAAAGACAACGGTTTTCAGTGTATTTTGTACAAGTCTTTCGTAATATATTTCTCTCAATTCTCCCTCTAGAGAAGTAGACTTTCTAGTGTTATATTTTTTTTATGACTTCACATGTATTCCAAGGCCTGCACATGTAAATAACTCTAGGATATTTTAATTCTAAATTAGGCGTATCTTATTTTTAGCGTACAAGTTAAATCTGATAATTAGCCTCTCTATAAATATTACTAACTATATCAAATATAATCGTTTGTAAATCAAAGCTAAGTGTTACTGTAAATTACAGGTCTATATTTAGACTAGTCTGTGCCTAAAAATATCTATACTTTTCTTCTTTTTCCCTGAAGAATTGTATGATATACTGCTACAAATGAGCAAAATCAAAGCTAAAACTACCTATTCAAAGAGAAAAGTATATGACCATTTGTCGATTGAGCCGAAATGGCAAGCTAAATGGGATAAGGAAGGTGTCTATCAGCCGGACTTAGATGCTGCTAACCCTTCTGCAGGTTCAAGAAAAGGCCCTTCTAGTTTAAAAAATAGAAAAAGCGAGGCTGGAAAGAAAAGCAAACTTTTTTATAATCTCATGATGTTCCCATATCCTTCCGCCGAGGGATTGCATGTTGGAAGTATTTTTACCTTTGGTGGAATTGATGTCTATGGAAGGTTTAAGCGCATGATGGGGTACGACGTTTTTGAACCGATGGGTCTTGATGGGTTCGGAATCCATTCAGAAAATCACGCAATCAAAACAAATGACCATCCTGTAGATCATGCAAAGAGGACGGAGAAAAATTTCTATCGACAGTTGCATGCAATTGGCAATTCTTATGCTTGGAAAAATAAAGTGGAGACATATGATCCTGATTATTACCGCTGGACTCAATGGTTGTTTGTACAACTTTTTAAATCAGGATTGGCTTATAAGAAAAACTCCCCGGTTAATTTCTGTCCTTCCTGTAAGACCGTTTTATCTGACGAGCAAGTCATTGATGGGCAGTGTGAACGATGTAACTCCGTTGTAGAGAAGCGAGATCTGGAACAATGGTTCTTTAAAATCACAAAATATGCAGAACAGTTACTTTCAAACATAGAAGGACTGGATTGGAGTCATAAAGTAAAACTTGCACAGAAAAATTGGATAGGAAAGAAAGAAGGAATTAACATAACGTATCAAATAGCTAATTTTCAGGATACTGTTACAATTTTTACTACACGACCCGATACCAACTATGGAGCGACCTTTATTGCTATAGCTCCTGAGCACGAACTCGTTTCTAAGCTTCTAACAGGAGTAGTTCAGATAGACCATCAAATAGTCGAAAAAATCCAAGTATATATTGATAAAGCAAAGAACAAGTCAGAGATCGAAAGAGTAGCAGAAGGGAAAGAAAAGTCCGGTGTCTTCACAGATCTATACGCAATGAACCCTTTTACAGGATATCAAATGCCAATATGGGTTTCGGATTTTGTATTGGGTGGATTTGGAACAGGTGCACTTGTCGGTGTTCCTGGACATGATAAGAGGGATTTTGAATTTGCAACGAAGTTTGAGTTAGAAATTATCAGAGTAGTCGTTGGTAAAGATGGTGATAAAGGACCAATTACAACTATTGAGCAAGTTCAAGAAGAAGATGGAGTGATGATTAATTCAGAGTTTTTGGATAGTATGGACATTCATAAAGCAACTGAGAAGATGATGGATCATATCGAATCTAAAGGCTATGGTAAACGTGTTGTGACATATCACTTGAGAGATTGGTTGATCTCTCGACAGCGATACTGGGGACCACCGATTCCAATGATTTATTGTGAGAGTTGTGCAAAAACAGGGGATTCGTGGTTCACTACTAAAGAAGGAAAGGCATCCAAAGACGATCTTTCTGAGATGGCCGGTTGGTATCCTGAAGAGAATTTACCGGTGAAGTTGCCATACATTAAGAATTTTAAACCTCTTGGTACGGGCAAAGCTCCGCTTGCAAATCATCCTGAATTTTATGAGACGACATGCCCACATTGTGGCGGTAAAGCAATTCGTGAGACTGATGTTTCGGATACATTCCTTGATTCGGGTTGGTATTTCTTGCGCTATCTTGCAACGGATTTGAAGAATATTCCATTCCCCATGGCAAAGGAAAAAGCTGCAGAATTTAAAAACGCTACAAAGAGCGAGATTGAAAGTGCTGAAAAAAGACGAGCGTGGCTTCCTGTGACGAGTTATATCGGTGGAGCGGAGCATTCGGTGTTGCACTTGTTGTATGCAAGGTTCCTGACAATGGCACTTAAGGACATGGGATATGTGGATTTTGATGAGCCTTTTGCGAGATTTTATGCACACGGACTTATCATCAAGGATGGTGCAAAGATGAGTAAGAGTAAGGGCAATATCATAAACCCCGACGACTACATTCACAAGTATGGTGCAGACACATTGAGAACATATCTTTTGTTCTTAGGACCTTTCAATCAAGGTGGAGATTTTAGAGATAGTGGAATTGATGGAATGAGCCGATTTTTGAAACGGGTTTGGAAGTTGTTTGAAGATTCGGAGGTTACTAATTCGAGATTGACAGACGAGCGGTTAAAAATGATGCATGAGACGATTAAAGGTGCGACTGAGGATATGGAAAATTTGCGATTTAATACTTCGATTGCAAAGCTGATGACGTACTACAATTTTCTTTCCAAACAAATTGAAATACATCGCGAAGAAGTTGAAGTATATCTGAAGTTACTCGCACCATTTGCTCCTCATATGACGGAAGAGATGTGGTCGAATTTGGGAAATGAATTTTCGATCCATACAAGCAGTTGGCCGATGTTTGATGAGAAATATTTGAAGCAAGAGAACGTAACGATTGCTGTACAGGTGAACGGTAAGTTGCGTTCGACACTTACTGTCTCGGTAAAAGATGGAAGTGATAAGGAGCTTCTTGAAAAGATGGCGAGAGAAGATGTACATGTCTCAAAGTTTTTGGATGGAGGAGTGAGAAAAGTTATTCTCGTCCCCGGTAAAATCCTCAATTTCGTGGTTTAATTTTTTCAGTTCACGCGAGCCTATTAAAAAATAATAGAGGAGTTCAAGTTGAAAGCTCTGCAATTTTTACTTTACAGATGAGCTTTTCTTTTTGTATGCTTGAGCTATGGACTGGAATGAAACTGTACTTCCGTTTCTCAAAGAGCATGCTGTTGCGTTGTGTTTTGGGGTAATTGGGTTGATTTGTTTGAGTTATGGATTGATAGCTCTGGCGCGTCCTCAACCAACAGATGATCCGCAATTTCAGGCATTACAATCTCCATCCGGTGCCGTCAAGACTCAACTTTCTCCAACAGTCAAACAAATCACTATTGATGTTGAAGGGGCAGTTGAAAAACCTGGCGTGTATAAAGTAGCTGCCGATAGTAGGATTCAAGATGCACTCATTGCTGCGGGAGGATTATCACAAAATGCAGATCGTTCCCAGATCGCGCAGAACCTTAATTTGGCATCAATACTTACTTGATGGAGCCAAACTCTATATTCCTGCTGTTGGAGAGCAAATGGCGGCTCCAAATGGTGCATCAAATAACTCCTCTGGCGGCATTCAAGGAACTTCATCAGGGACTATAAATATCAACCAAGCAAGTGAGTCAGAGCTTGATGCTTTGCCCGGAATTGGACCAGTGACGGCGCAGAAAATTATTAGCAACAGGCCATACCAAAGTGTTGAGGATTTGCTGAATAAAAAAGCAGTTGGAGCTAGTGAATTTGCAAAGATTAAAGATCAGATGAGTGTGTATTGATAGATAATGAAAAATATAAAATTGATAGTTCTTTTTTTGTTTCTCCTTATAGTTTTAGTTTTTCGCTTTATCCAGTTCTACCATTCAAATCCGATATATCACGATGGAGAAGAAGTCGCATTGACGACAACGCTTCAAGCAGAGCCAACGTCGTCAAGTGGGGGACAAAAGTTTACAATCCGCACGCCTACCAATCAACTCATTTCTGTAACGACTGAAGCAAATCCCGCGTTTCATTATGGGCAAGTTGTACAGGTTAGCGGACGGTTACAATCTCACAAATTTGCGGATGGACAAACTATTTTGAGTTTGTATCATCCGACTGTTCTTCTCAAAAAAGAATCGGATAATCCCATTTCTGCATTTGCAATTGCGATTAAATTGCATACAGAAAAAATGTATACCAACGCTCTTCCACAGATACCTGCAAGTCTTCTTATGGGAATTGTTTTCGGAGCACGAGAACAATTCCCCACTAATTTTTGGAATGATCTTCAGACAACAGGAGTCCTTCATGTCATTGCAGCATCGGGGATGAATGTGACGTTTGTTTCGGCTGCCTTGTTGTATACGCTTGGATTGTTCTTGCGTCGGCGAACTGCACTTGTGATAGGAAGTCTGGGAATTATTTTTTATGTTTTTCTTGTGGGATTTCAGGCATCAATTCTTCGCGCAAGCATCATGGGGCTTCTGGCATTTGGTGCAGGTTTGCTCGGGCGACAAAATGTTGCGGCCTTTGCACTTTTTGTCAGCGGGTATCTACTTCTGTTGTGGCAGCCGTCATTTCTTTTTGATGTGGGTTTTCAATTATCCTTTATGGCAACACTTGGAATTATGTTTCTTAAACCTTTAATTCCACTTCAGGATAATTTGCTAACCGAATCATTCACGACAACGCTTGCAGCACAGCTCGGGACGCTTCCGATTTTGCTTGGAGTCTTTGGGCAAATTGGTCTCTTATCCCTTCTCGTCAACGCGCTCGTCTTGTGGACGGTTCCACTTCTTATGATTTTTGGAAGTCTTTCGGCAATTATTGGTTTAGCATTCCCGTTCATTGGGCAACTGTTGGTGTATCCGATCTTGCCGTTTCTTGTGTATTTTGAGTCAGTTGTATCATACTTCGGTCAGAGTAATTGGATGATTCATTTGAGTAATGTCCCAGCTGTTATGTGGATTGGATATTATTGTTTGCTAGCAGCATGGGTATTTTCAAGAAAGAAGAAACCTCTGAGTAAAAAAGAAGTTACGCTTCACTCTTCAAAATAACACTGAAAGATTTTTGTGTTACTTTTCATTTTTCTAACGCTTCTAACTCTCTAACTATTTTGAAAATGCCTTTACGTCTTTTCATAAGATTTGGATCAGTATGGCAGGCGTTAAATACATTGTATTGTGTTTTCGGTGAAATAATATCTACAGGTTCAACTCGAATCTCGTCAATAAATACTTCTTTTCCAGTAGGTGTAACAATGAAATTTCTTTGACCAGGTTCAATATCAAAAGGAATTTTATATTTCTCACAAAAAATATATGCAGCTAGGAAGGAGTTGCTTATTATGCTAGTAAGATGATCCGGATTTCCCACTCTTGATTTATCTTCTGCTTGATCAAGTTCAGGATGTTTGGGTACATTAGGTGTTACTTGGCCATGCAATCCACTTCTGGTTTGGAAAAGTCTAACAGGAGGTACATAATCAGGGAGAATCTGTGAGTAGAAATTTTGTACCAACTCTCTTTTTTTTGCTGCTTCATCGGAGGTGGGTTGAAATAAGGGGATTTTATAGATTGATGCGGCTTCACCAAGAGTTGGACCATTGTGAAAAACAAAATTTTCCGTGCCTGTTGGCTTGCCTTTTTTGAAAAGTCGTGTCATTGTATCCGAAAATGTATTTTCTAAGTCATGGCGTACGATTTCAGGATTAAGAGAGGGTACCTCTTCTGTCGCTCCAATTAACGTGTCAAAAGGGTCTAAGGGGATTACAGGCGGATGATTTGGATCTCCTGCGTGTAATCTCTTATAACGTTCTTTGTCGCCATCCGTGACCAGATGAAGACCTGGCGGATCTGAGCGCATTATGATTAACTCTTTTTCATGTAATGGCCTTCCAGCACGTATTGATAAGCTTTCCTTTAGTCCCATAGGTTAAGTTTATGCGTGTCATTATCTCTCTAATAGATGTGTTTGTCAATAATTGACAACAGTTTTGTGTAATTTGAGTCTGAGGCTTAATTTACAATCCGTTGGGGTTTGTTAGCTTGAGCAACAGCTGGGTGTGTTTCAGTTGTTGGTATCTTGGCTGTTCCGTCAATTGGGAGACTAAATGTAATTGTTGTTCCGCGTCCTTCTTCGGATTCAAGTGAGACAGTTCCACCATGCGCTTCAACAACTCCTTTTACGATATACAACCCAAGTCCTGTTCCAACACTTCCATGTTCTGCGCCGCTCAATTG